>NZ_PKGG01000049.1:0-29345 GCF_046480465.1 Arthrospira sp. PCC 8006 | reverse complement strand
TTTTTGGTCGCGCCAATGGTTGGCTTCTTCCACTAAAGTCTGACGTATTTCTAACCCTAAAAAATTATGATATTCTTGGATTTGAGCAAGTTTCCATAAAAATCTACCCCTTCCGCATCCAATATCAATATGGAGAGGTTTGTTAATATCACTATATATCTCTGACCAATTTGGGTTTTTAACAGAGAATTGAAATTTCCGCGCTAAAGGGTTAACGTGCTGACGAACCCGAACTCTTCCCAATGTTTACACCTCCAATTAAGAGTAGCTAACTATTAATTAATGATTGCAATAGTTCCCCATGAAGTTGGGCGCGATCGCTCAGAGATTGAATTTTAACACGGTCAAGGCGATCGCCATTAACATAATGTTCAATCCAGGCTTTACTAATGATATTAGCATCATCGGGAATTTGGGAAAGTTCCCAACCGGGGAAGTCTAATTCTGCCATTAAATGACTCACTTTAGGGTCATAACTAATAGCAAAACAGCGACATTCCTGGGAGGCTGCCATAATTAAACTATGTAGTCGCATTGATATAGCCATTTCCACCCCCTGAAATAATCCCCGCAACATTTGAGGATCTGTTAATTTCAGAATTTGGCTATGGTGAGGAATAGCCCTATGGACTAACTCAGCGATCGCCAAATCTTGGGATAATTGAAACGGAACCAGTAAAATATAGGTATCCGTCACCTGCTGAAAAGACACCAAAGCCCTAGTTAAAATCTCTAACCGTTTTGGGGTCAATAATGGATGCGATCGCCAGGTGACAGCCACTCGCGGGGCTGGAAAATCCCACAGCCCCGGTACAGGCTTGGGGTCAAGTGCCCACACTGGATCAGGAGCTAAGGTAAACGGAATTTGCCAATCTGTCAATAGGGCAGCCGAACCACTATCACGGACAGTAACTAGATTACACCCAGAAAAAGCCCTTTTTGCCATAGCACGGGTAATCGGACGCTGGAGGGGACCAATACCTTGAGACCAAGCAATAGTGGTCAATCCCATCTGTTGAGCTAATCCCATCAATCCCGTATAATATAATGGGCTGATGGTGCTGGTGACATCTTGGATTAAACTGCCGCCCCCCCAGATAAACCAATCAGCAGCCCGCAAAACTTTCAACACCTGAAAGGCATTTCGGCGATCGCCGGTTTGAACTCCGTATTGGGTCTCAGTTTGGCTAGGGTTTCCCGATAAAGCGATCGCTTCTACCGTATCGGGTAGCATCTGTAATAACGAAGCCAAAAGCGCCTCATCACCGCCATTCCCCTCCCCATAATAACCACAACAAATAGCCCTTACCATCTTGCTATTCAAACTTGAACTGTTCTTGTACCGTTAAATATACCGATATCCAATAATTCGTCAAATCTCATCAGGCAATAATTAGGGAAGACACCCAGACTGCTGGCTATGTCGGCTTGGTAGAATTCATAGCAATTGATAGCAGCAGTTACATATCCCCCAACTCTCAGTATTGCACCCCAGTAGCTGTCAAAAGATATTAACAGACTCCATTATCATAACACTCAGAGGGTCGTCTTTGTTGAACCTCCGGTAGTGGTAACTCGTAGGGGGATGTATTTTCACTCCCCCAAAAGATAGATTCTGTCTTCACCGGGAAAGATAAGACCTCAGACTGATTAAAAACGGCATTGGGGACTCCGGGGATTGCCAAAAACAGGGGAAATGCCATCATCAGCATTTGGGTTTGTGATTTAATGTTACTCATGATTTGAACCTCGCCTAAGCTGAACTTGATTAAAAATAGGCAAACCGTCGAGGGTTTTGTATCTTACTTGTTTCATTTTTCCAGTTAGAAATGAGATAGCAGGATTTTCCTGAAATAGGGAAAGAACACGGTTTAATTGGGACTTAGGCCCAGGGGGGTTAATTTAATCCTTGCCAACTTTCTATAATTCCATTATGATGGAGCGAACTCCCAATCATCATCTGCCGTATGACAGTTATTGCTGAGGCTGAAGGGCTGATGAGTAGGTGCTAGGGTCATGGGGTGATTGGGTCTAATGGTCAACATAACTCGGAATCATTAAATAATGATGTAGCCGGGACTTGCTCTGATCAGGCGATCGCCCCCAAGGTAAAAAATGGAGTCAATCAGAGAAATTTATGGTAGAGGACTTTCATAAGCTAAGTTTAGCTCTATTTAGTGGTAAAGGAGGTGTGGGTAAAACCACCCTGGCTTGTGGGTTAGCCCTCCATTGGGCTAGTCAGTTTCCTGATGATCGCATCCTGCTACTATCAACAGATCCAGCCCACTCCCTAGGAGATGTGCTACAAATGCAGGTAGATAACACCCCCAACCATGTCGCTGCCTCTGTTGATTTTGTTCCCCTACCCAACCTGAGTATCCGCGCCCTAGATGCCCATATACTACTCAAAGACTTTAAGGAACGCTACGGAGATACCCTACAATTGTTGGTGGAACGTGGCAGTTTTGTAGAAGGCGAAGACCTTACCCCCGTTTGGGACCTCGAATGGCCGGGAGTTGATGAGTTGATGGGTTTATTGGAAATTCAGCGCCTCTTTGACGAAAACCTGATCGACCGGGTAGTGGTGGATATGGCTCCCAGTGGTCACGCCCTCAACCTTTTGGGGTTAATGGATTTTTTGGATAATTTGTTAGAATCCCTCGAACTATTCCAAGAAAAACATCGCACCATCGGCAGTTCCTTTACTGGTAGCCACCGCCAAGACGAAGGAGATGAGTTTTTAGATGAAATGCGGGACAAACTCGCTTCAGGACGCGCTAGGCTGCAAGACGCTGACCATACATCTTGTTTCTGTGTGGCAATTCCTGAACCCATGAGTTTATTTGAAACCAGGCGATTTCTGGAGTCTCTACAAACTCTCAAAATTCATCTGGGGGGGATTTGGATTAATCATATCGTGGCGGAAACTGTTGATGGCGATCGCTATCGTGAACAGCAACCCCTCATGGCTGAGTTTATCAAAATCGCCGCCGCGCAGCCTATATTTCTCGTCCCGGAATTAGACACCGAACCCCTGGGAGTTACCGCCTTAAATAGCTTATTTGCTCAAACTAAGCCTTTGGGTAACGATGACCAATTAGCTATCATCACCCAAACCGAAAACCAGCCCGTATCATTGGTGACATTCCCTGATGCTCCTAAATTACCAGATTTTCTGTCCTTGGGGCGGCGTTTAGTTATTGTCGGGGGAAAAGGTGGTGTGGGTAAAACCACTGTTGCTGCTGCTATAGGTTGGGCGATGGCAGAACGTTACAGCGCGCGCCATGTTAGAATGGTATCTATTGACCCAGCCCATTCCTTGGGTGATGCCTTCGGTTGTCAGTTAGGACATCAAGCCCTTAACATTACTGATAACCTTAGCGGTCAGGAAATTGATGCTGACCAGGTTCTCGATAGGTTTCGCTCAGACTATCTCTGGGAATTGGCGGAAATGATGGGGGGAGATTCTGGAGACCCTGATGCTAATCTCAAACTGGCTTATGGACCAGAGGCTTGGAGGCGCATTGTTTCCCAGTCTCTCCCAGGACTTGATGAGATGTTGTCTCTGGTGGAGGTGATGGAGTTATTGGAAAGCCACGAACAAGATTTGATTGTATTAGATACTGCTCCCACGGGTCATCTATTGCGGTTTTTGGAGATTCCTACCGCTATGAGTGATTGGCTGGCTTGGATTTTTAAGCTGTGGATCAAATATCAGAATGTCTTGGGAAGGGTTGAGTTTATGGGACGGTTGCGAACCTTGCGTCAGCGGGTGGTGAAAGCACAAAAACGCCTGGCTGACCCCGAATATACTGAGTTTATCGGAGTTGTTCAAAATCGCTCTGCTATTCTAGCAGAAGCTGAAAGATTGGTGGAATCTGTCCGGGAACAGTCGATCGCCCAAAATTACATCGTACATAATCGCGCTGAATTGGGTAAGGCAATTTCAGGCGATCGCTTTGGGGAATTGGCGATCGTTCCTTTACCTAATTTACCTCGCTGTGTTGAGCCGATATTCCGCATTCAAAAAGCTGCTGAATTAATCTTTTAACAGCACCCTAAATGCGAGCAACACCGAACCAAACCACCCCAGACGGCTATATATATGCCGCCACATTTCTCCATGCTTTTATCATAAGTCAATCTCCGAGATTTGTCAATAGGCAATCTGGCAAATTAGGGATTATTCTATAAATGGTGTATTAATCAATCCAAGGAAGGAATGAGCCATGGTTAAGGGTAATCTTCTGAGTCGATGGTGGGGAGTAACGATGATGGGGATAATGATTAGTTTAACCGGGAGTATTAGTCCGGTGTCTGTCCTAGCTGAATCCGACTCTTCCGACCCTTCCGAAACCTATACAACTATTATGGATTGGTGTCTGAATAGGGAGAATTTATCCCCAGATGCTAGATATACGGTACAACTGATTTTGAGGGAAGCCGGAACCTTTAACTGTGCGAGAGCTAGTGAAAACTTGCTAAATTTAAATAGACTAGATCTGAACACCAGTTTAATTAGGGATGTTGCGCCTTTAGGAAGTCTCACCAACCTAACCGAATTAAGATTGATGAATAACCGGATCTCAGATATCAGTCCTCTCGCGAATCTGACGAACCTGGAAAATCTGGATTTAAGCTACAATTTACTAACCGATGTTAGCGCTTTAGGAAAACTCATGAATCTGAGAGTTCTTAACCTGAGTTATAACCAAATCAATGATATTAGTACCCTCAACAATTTATCAAGACTAAATGAGTTAAATCTCAATCATAACAACATCTCTAATATCAGTTCGTTGTCTTCCCTAGAACGCATCACTTATTTATTTGTCAGACATAACCCGATCGAGGATCAGACCTGTCCGATTTCCCCTAGATTTATCTGTCAGTTTTAGGGTAGTTTTAGGGAAAGGAGGATTTCTGCTTCACTGACTGGGATTACTCAAAGGTTTTATAAACTTGGCGAAATTGTAAAATCAAGCCGAGGGTGATTTGTTTCATTACTAGGTATAAAACGGATATAATCACAAAGGTAATGATGATGACTAATAGGGGTTTCCGGCTAGTCAAATCATTCAAAGTTTCCACCATAATGACATCTGGTTGAGTCACCAAGTCCCAACTATTAAATCTTTGAAAACGTCCCAGATATACACCGATCGCACAGAGAAAATGAACGATAAACTCAGCGGGAATCACCCATTTTTTCGCTCCTTGTCTAATCAAATAGTGACCCTGATTAATTAAGGAAATGACATAGGCTTGAAATCCCATGAGAATTGCGAAGACATGAAGGGGGATAAAAAACAGAGTAATAACCCAGACGGAATATCCGGCTCTGGTGGCTCTGATTAAGTGGATAATATCGGTTAGCAAATAGGGTGCATTAGGTAAAAATGCGATAAAAATAACTAAAGTAATCCACCACAACCAAGACCGAGAGAGATTTTTTCGCCTAAACAGAAAGAAGCTGAGAACTAAGGGAATAAACGCTAAAAACAGATTCCAAATAATCCAGCCACTATGTCGATTAAAAGCATCTAAAGCACCGGCGAGTATAGCTTCCATGGTCTTGTAAATTCCTTTGTTAGTGAAACTCAATCAAGCGATCCGGATCCTAGGGAATATTATATCTAATTAATAATTATGGCGACAGGATTTTAAAAACCGTTGAGGGATGGTGGTCTGACTCCCCCAATGTAGGTGTAAATAGGAACAGTGAACATTAGGAAGGGGGTTCCAACCTTCGGGGTGAGTTTGTTGGAGGCTGTGATAGCGAGAAATATCATAGATAGGGTTAGGGGGCTCTTCGGTGAGGTGGGAATGGTGAAATTGATGACCGCAGACGGTATCTCCTGGGGATAGTAGGGGTGTTTGTCGTAATACTTTCCCTTGATAATATCCTAGGGTGAGTCGTTTTTCCATAATAGCGGTAGTAGGAAGAATTCCGACCATTGACCAGGCTTGTTGATTAAAGTCGATAATTTGATCGCATAAATACATTAACCCCCCACATTCTGCATAAGTAGGAATACCGGACTTAATGAGCGATCGCACTTGTTGAATAGCGGGTTGATTTTGACTTAAAGACTCAGCGAATACTTCGGGAAAACCGCCACCAAAATACAGACCATCAACGGGTTCGGGAATGGTTTGAGTTAGGGGACTCCACCAGATTAATTCGGCTCCCAATTCTTGCAATAAATCGAGGTTATCAGCATAGTAAAAACTGAAAGCGACATCACGAGCGATCGCTATTTTCACAGGGGGGGTTTTAACGGGAATCTCTGGAGGTTCTGGGGTGACAGTTTCCGCCGCCAATAGGGGAAGCAGTTGAGACCAATCAAAACAATTAGCGGCTAATTCTGTAAGTCGGTTTAAGAGTATGTCAAGATTAGAAAGTTCTTGGGTGGGAACTAATCCCAAATGGCGGTCAGGAATGGTAATATTATCCTGGCGGCGCAGGACACCTAAAATGGGCAAATCCAGGGGTTTTAAGGCGGCTTTCAGTAAATCCAGATGGCGATCGCTTCCGACTCGGTTAAGGATGACACCTGCGAATTTTAGACGAGGATTTATGGTACAATAACCATGGGCGATCGCCGCGACAGAACCGGATAATCTAGCGCAATCAATCACTAAAATAATCGGCAAATTCAAGGATTCAGCAATATAAGCAGTTGAGGCAAAATCAGAGTTAAATTCTGTGGATTTCCACCCCCTAGGAATACCATCAAACAACCCCATAACTCCCTCAATCACTCCTAATTGAGAGCCAATAATATGGCGCTTAAAACAGGATTTAACATAATCTTCTGAAGTCAGAATCGGATCGAGATTTCGGCAGGGTTTTTGGGTAACATACTCATGAAACATCGGGTCAATGTAATCAGGACCAACTTTGAAGGATTGCACATCAAAATTGTGATGTTTCAGATAAGCTAAAATACTGAGCGTGATTGTAGTTTTACCTACGCCGCTACGTTCTCCCGCAATGATAACAGTCATGATAAATCCACCTATTTTGACCAGTTTTTAACCATTATTAACCATTATTAACCATTATAAATTACTCGGATTATCCGAGAAATTATCAACTTGTTGGAGCATAATTTGTTGTTCAAATAGATCGGGATATTCTTGGACCCAATTATCAACCAAAAAATAAAAGGAGATCCAGCAACTCAGAACTACATGACTAAGAATCAATAACAGAAACGGACCACTAATTAAGGGGGGACTTGGTCGCAGTTTAAATTTAGCATCGATCCCCTGGATGAAAAACACAAAACAAGCGCAGATAATAGGCCAAACAGTTATGGCAAATGTGGGCAATTGTTGGGCAGTTTCCTGATAAATTAATACGGTAATTAAAGTTCCGGTAATCCAAGGACTTAGGGAAACACCACGAATTATAAAAGGATGTTGATTGGTGCGCCAGGAAATCCCAGCAGTTAGCAAAATCCAACTCAGGTTAGCTATAGAGTTACTGCGTTCAATGTTATCGGTCAGCAGGCTGGAAACCAACCAAGCCAATAGACCAACTATGACTACACTTTTCCAGTGATATAACTTAGGTGGCTTAACTGTATTTACCACAGAAGTGACATTTTTAACTAAGGGATGTTTCAGGGGATTATCCATATTATGAAACCTCGTTAGCTTGTAGTACAGTTAAGGCTATAATACACACATAACTAATAGTGTGTGCGCGGACAAGAGAGCGAATAATGATTTGAGTTTCCTGATTCATGGAAAAAATCAGAGGACTTTGAGATTTTTTTGGCTCAGGCTTATCTTTTTTCGGGGGGATTTCGCATAAAAATTTATACAAGGCAAATCCATTCATTTTAATGGCTAAATACAACAAAAAATAAACCATCGTAATGAGTAACAAGGTTAGGGAAAATTGGGGAGTTTCTCCGACCATTATATAGACGATAAAATCCTTATGAACAAAGCCAGGAATCACTGCCTTTATTATAAAAAAGCTCATAATTCCGACGATTTCTGCTAACAAATTAATGACGGCGGCATATTCGACACTTTTGCGGGGGGAAAAATTCAGATAACCACTCAGAAGCCATGATTCAATGGTAATCACAATTAACAAACGACAAAATCGGGTGAGGATTGTCCGTATTCCAATGGTGACAGGTAGCATGAAGCGTGGACTCCATTAAGATGATAGACTTAATCTATCATTAAGTTGGGAAATGATTAACATTTACTGTGCTAAGGTACACCGAAGTTATTTTCGTGATTGATAAGTCTAGCGATCGCCCTACTATGGGAAAGGGGAGTAATCATGATATTGATGCCAGGAAAAAGCTACAAAGGTACACTTCCACCCCTGACAAGACACCAGGAAGAAGTTAGCGATCGCCTACGACAAGACGTAGAAGCGATCGCTGGGGCGGGAGAACACAACTATATATACTACGATAATCTTCTCAAAACTGAGGCTTACCTGGAAAGTAGACTAACCCAAGCTGGTTATACAGTCCAACGCCAAGAATATCTGATTGGCGATCGCCAATTTACCAATTTAGAGGTAGAAATACCAGGGGAAGCCCTGGGGGAAGAAATTATAGTGATTGGGGCTCACTATGATTCTGTGGTAGGATCTCCTGGGGCTAATGATAACGGATCAGGAGCGGCGGCGGTCTTAGCACTAGCCGATTATTTCGCGGCAACCCATCCCCAAAAAACTCTAAGATTTGTGGAATTTGTGAATGAAGAACCACCCTTTAGCTGGACTCCAGACATGGGAAGTTGGGTTTATGCAAAGCGATCGCGAGAAAGAAATGAGAAAATAGTGGCGATGCTGAGTTTAGAAACAATGGGCTACTACTCGGACACTCCTGGAAGTCAAACCTACCCCCTGGGGCTATTAAATAATATTTACCCGATTACTGGAAACTTTATCGCATTTGTTGGTAACTTCGCGTCTGGGGGATTAGTCCGGCAAGTAGTTAAAGCATTCCGTACCCATACGCTGTTTCCCTCAGAAGGCTCGATTTTGCCTAATACGGTTCCGGGTGCGGGTTGGTCGGATCATTGGTCTTTCTGGCAGGAGGGTTATCCGGGAATTATGGTCACGGATACGGCTATGTTTCGCTATCCCTACTATCATAGCCAGGAAGATACCCCAGCAATGGTTAACTATAACCACCTCGCTAGGGTAGTTTCTGGCTTGGAGGCAGTGATTATGAATCTGGCTAATATTGATTGATTCACCCCCCCTGCTAAGAGGTGGGAGTTAGGAGGATAAACTGTCGAGATAGGAGCGATCGCACTCCAGAAATATCGAGTTGGACAGTAGCCAGAATATCACCGACAGTGCGGGGATTTTCTACGGTACCATCAGCAGTTGAATTAGTTTCACAGGCTTTGAGAAACTCAAACTCATCATCTGATAATGTCACCAGGTGATAATTGCAATCAAATACTGTTTGACTCGGCCAACCATTCAAACAGTAGGTTAACTGAGGAATGGCAGCTAATAAAGCGCTATCATCAGACCAATTAGCCTTGGGTAAAGGGGGACGAGCCAGGAAAAACTCATAATGGCTAACTTGGGGGTCTAATAACTCAATGAGGCGATATAGTTGGCGATCGCTTAAATTTTCCACCCTTTCGATAAGTTCGGGGGATTTACCAATCAGGCGATTAATATCCCAATACTCAGGATTAGAAAAACCGACAAATTCCAATTGAGAGCTATCAATCAACTCAAACAGAGTGTCAATGTTGTAGTCAATTTCTTGGGGATGGACATACATATCAGCAAAACACTCATCTCGCTGATTTTCCAGAGCCCAACGTTCGGACTCATACAGGACTAGACGGTTATCTTCGGGTAAGGCTTCAAAAACTTTGCGCCCCACATTTACGCCGTCGTGATAATCGCCGCGTTTGTCCCCTTGTAGTAAGGCGATCGCCTGCTGCATAAGTCGGACTTCCCAGCGACCCAACTCAGCATAAACAAAAATATGTAATAATCCCCCGGGCGCTAATTTAGAAGCCAAGGCTTGGATACCCCGAATGGGGTCTGGTAGGTGATGGAGTACCCCCACACAGTTAATCAAATCAAACTCTCCCTCGAGTTGTCCCACATCATAGAGACTCATCTGTTTAAATTGAGGCTCTGGAGTTCCCCGAGTAGATATCCCGGAGCGCCGACAGCGTTCTTGAGCGGTAGCGATCGCTCCTGAACTCAAATCAATACCCAAAACCTCAGCCTCTGGGTTAAGCTGAATCAGATATTCGGTACTCGAACCCGTCCCACAACCGGCATCCAAAATCCGAATTTTGGTTTTTTGGGGTTTTTGTCCCGTACAAAATCCGTATGCTGCTGACCAACACCAGCGCCAGTTATAACCCGGTGGCGGTTCATTTAACAAAGGGTCGGGGGGAAAAGGGTAAATATCGTAAAGCCGTTTGACAGCAGCGCTAATTTCTTCCATGATCAAAACCAACAGACAACAACCCAAGCAAGCAAGCGAACGTGCTTTTTCAGAATACCCTACAATCGCCCCCAGTAGACCATAAATCTCTAGGGTGTTGGTCATGTAACAAAACTTATCGTTTTTTCTCAGATAAGTTCTGGTAAGTCTATACAATAGGTCTGGATACGCGATTTAATAAAATGCGAGGATTGCAGCCAAAAACATTTTAGCTGTAATTATCTGTAAAAAGATTAACCAGGTTAACAACTCAAGGAGCAATAGCCCCAGCCAGTTCAACTTGGCGGTGGAGTCTAAGTGATCCTTGAGCTTGGGTAGAATGACCTGTTATAGGGTGTATGTAATATGCCCGTAGTGTAATGACTGTGAATAGGGAGCGATAGAGATCGAATGAGTGTTAAGGCAAGTGGTGGCAGCTCAGTTGCGCGTCCGCAACTTTACAAAACCGTCCCAGTTTCAACAATTTCTCAAGCCGAACAACAAGATCGCTACTTGGGGAAAACTGAACTTAGTGATTTAGCAACTTACTTTAGTTCTGGGGCCAAACGTCTGGAGATCGCCCAAGTTCTCACCCAAAACGCAGAATTAATTGTGTCTAGGGCAGCTAACCGGATTTTTACGGGAGGCTCCCCTTTGGCGTTTTTGGAAAGACCCGAAGAGCCAGAAATGGCTATGGCTGCGGCGGGTAGTGGGGATATGGAAGTCGCCGAAGGGATGAAGCTGGGAACAATTTCCTATGTGGACAACCGGGGAGGTGGCTTCTTTGATGGTATCAAGTCCCTGTTCCAAGATTCAGGAACTGGCCCTGCAGTATTCCTGCCGCCGGGGTTCCGTCCCATTAATGTCTCCCGCTATGGTCCGGGAAATATGACTAAATCCCTGCGGGATTTGAGCTGGTTCTTGCGTTATACCACTTACGCGATCGTGGCGGGTGATCCTAATATCATCGCGGTTAACGTGCGTGGTTTGCGGGAAATTATCGAAAATGCCTGTTCTAGTGCGGCGACTTTGGTGGCCTTACAGGAAATGCGGCGATCGGCTCTGGGATATCTGCAAAATGACAAAGAAGGTCAGGAAATTGCCCTGCAATACTTCAATGTTCTGATTAGCGAATTTGAAGGCGCAACCCCTTCTAACAAAGTCCGTCAAGGTCAGAGTGTTGATCAGCAAGGCTTGGAATTGCCTCAGATTTACTTTAATGCGGCTGAGGCTCGCCAGAAGTTTGTGATGAAGTCGGGTATGTCTTCATCAGAAAAACTAGATGTGGTGAAAGCTGCTTATAGGCAGGTGTTTGAGCGTGATATTACCCGCGCTTATAGCCAAGGAATTTCTGACCTGGAATCCAAGTTTAAAAATGGCGAAATTAGCACTAAGGAGTTTATCCGTCGTTTGGGTAAGTCTCCTCTGTATCGCCAGCAGTTCTACTCGCGGTTTGTCAACAGCCGGGTGGTGGAACTGGCGGCGCGTCACTTCTTGGGACGGGGTTTGAGTTCTCCAGAAGAGTTTAGCAAATATTTTGCGATCGTCACTAAAGGCGGTTTGGCTGCTCTGGTGGATGCTATGGTTGATTCAACCGAGTATGCTGATTACTTTGGTGAAGAAACCGTGCCCTATCTGCGGGGTCTGGGTACGGAAGCCCAAGAGTGCCGCAACTGGGGTCCTCAAATTGACCTGTTTAACTACAGTGCGCCTTTCCGTAAGGTTCCGCAGTTTGTTACTCTGTTTGGTGACTATAAACAGCCTCTGCGAGATCAGCACGTCTATGGTATTGGTAACGATCCTTTAGAAATTCAGTTTGGGGCGATTTTCCCGAAAGAAACCCGCTCTCCCCAAAATCGTCCGGCTCCCTTTGGTAAGGATACTCGCCGGATTCTAATTCACAATGGAGCCGGAATTGATAACCAATTGAGCAACCCTGGCGCTCGTGGGAATGCTCCGGGTTCTCTCGGTCCCAAGGTGTTTAAGCTCGATCAACTTCCCGGTGGTTATATTTCGAGTAAATTTAGCAACAAGGGTGGGAACAGTGGCGCTAGTGTTAAGTTCTCTGAAAGTTCCACTCAGAAGGTGATCCGAGCGGCTTATTTGCAGGTGTTTGGTCGGGAACTGTATTCTGGTCAGCGCCAAACTGTGGCTGAGATTAAGCTGGAAAATGGGGATATCACGGTTCGGGAGTTTATCCGCATTCTGGCGAAGTCTGATGTGTTCCGCAATATGTATTGGACTTCCCTTTATGTTTGTAAGGCGATCGAATACATTCACCGCCGTCTGTTGGGACGACCCACCTATGGACGACAGGAAATGAATTCCTACTTTGACCTTTGCTCTAAAAAGGGTTTCTATGCTCTGGTGGATGCCATTATTGATTCCGTTGAGTATAACGAAGCCTTTGGGGAAGATACTATTCCCTATGAGCGTTATCTGACTCCGGGTGGTCTGTCTCTGCGTTCTATGCGTGTGGGAACCCTGGCTGAGAAGATGACTATGGTTAAAGACGAACCTACTCCCAGGTTTGTGGAGTTGGGAACTCCTACTGACCAGATGAAAGGTGAACTGGAAATCGATAACCAGATTAAACAGGGAGTTAACAAGCGTCGCGAACAGTCTAAGGTGTTTAAACTCACCAATGTGACTGATAAGGTGGCGCTCCAAACTACAATTGGTGCTATCTATCGGCAGATTTTCGAGCGAGATATTGACCCCTATGTTACTAAGAAAGAGTTTACCGCTCTCGAAAGTAAACTTGGTAATGGCGAAATTACCGTTAAGGAGTTCGTCGAAGCCTTGGGAGCTTCTGCTTTGTATATCCGCGAGTTCTACACTCCCTATCCCAATACTAAGGTGATTGAGTTGGGAACTAAGCACTTCTTGGGTCGCGCTCCCCTTAATCAGGCGGAGATTCGCAAGTATAACCAAATCTTGGCTTCTCAGGGTCTGAAGGCGTTTATTGGCGCAATGGTTAACAGCATGGAGTATGCTCAGGTGTTTGGCGAGGATACTGTTCCTTATCGGCGTTTCCCCACGCTTCCTGCTGCTAATTTCCCCAATACAGAGCTGCTTTACAACCAGTTGACCAAACAAAATGATGAACTGGTCGTTCCTAGTTTTGAGCCGGTTTTGGCTAACGATCGCAGCTAGAGCTAATTTGAGCCTCTGTTAATTTTACCTAGGTTCCCCGTTCATAGGAGAGCGGGGATTTTTTTTGTATCCCTAAATATTTTTCGCCTGGCGAGACTCCCACCACATGGGAATCACAAACCAAGCCACCACCAATAACAGAGCAATGATCGCAAATTCACCCACCCAAGAAACTAATTGGGGTAAAGGGACAACCTGACCGACAAAATAGGCAAGGCTAACCATTACAGAAGCCCAGAGTATCGCCCCAGCACCATTACATAGAAAAAATTTCCAGTATTTCATCCCAGCAATTCCGGCTAGGGGGCCGGCAAAAATTCGCAGGAGGGCCACAAATCTACCTAAAAAAACGGCCTTAGCTGCATTTTGGCTGAATTGGTCTTTGACTTCAATTAGTTGTTCTTCCTTGATGCGGAATAACTTACCCAATAAACACAAAA
This sequence comes from Arthrospira sp. PCC 8006, assembly GCF_046480465.1. NCBI lineage: Bacteria > Bacillati > Cyanobacteriota > Cyanophyceae > Oscillatoriales > Microcoleaceae > Arthrospira > Arthrospira sp. PCC 8006. The sequence continues at coordinate 15,298 of NZ_PKGG01000049.1, read as the reverse complement.
ACGGCCAACCACCCCAGCGCCCTACCCAGTAACCGCAGTTATCCCCTAGGATGGCACCTGCGATCGCACAACCGAGAACCCACCAATAGTTAAGTTCTCCACTCCCGGCTAGGAATCCCCCCACCAGTGTGATAGTTTCTCCCGGTAGAGGAACCCCGGCATTTTCTAGGGCGATACCGCCGAAAACCGCCCAATAGCCATATTCATGGGCGATCGCCTTAATTGTTTCCAGTGATACAACTTCAAAGGACATTCAATGGTGTCTTCATATTTTTTTCGCAATTCTTTACAATAGTATAATATTTTTAGCTATATTGCATTCGATAACCGCCATAGCTGTGGTGGTTGATCTCGGGGGAACTCTCCCCTGGGTGTGGCAGGGGCGATCGCCAACACACATTTTTTGTTACCTACGACAACATATTTGGCACCTCGGTCAGATACCATGTAGTTGTCACCAGGGGAATCTTTCCTATAACTACCTCGTCTAAAGGCAAGTGTGGTAGGTTGACCAAAAACTTTTCAAAAATTCATTAGACATAGGAGAAATAGTCATGAGTGCTAACAAACCCTGGATCATTCGGCCTCAGAATAAATTAGATTCCCAAGGTTCAGAAGAACTGAAAAAACAGTTTTTGTCAATCACTTATGAACCACCCAGACTTTGGATCATAGATATGAGCCATGTAGAATTTATCGATAGTTCTGGTTTGGGGGCTTTAGTGGTGGCTCAAAAAACAGCTAAAAAATTGGGTTGTCGTTTAGTGGTTTGCCACCTGGGGGATGTGGCTAAGATGGTATTGGAAATTACCCAACTAGATAGGGTGTTTGAAATTGTGGATAACATCGATGAAATTTCCGCCAATCCTCAAACTTTGCTTTCTGCATAAATCCCACTGCCTTTCTGGTAAAATCAATGTCGTCGCTTGAGGAGTTAACTATGGGGTGGATGCGGTACATAGCGATGGCATTAGTCAATACATTGGGCGTTGTGGTGGGGATTATCTTAGTACCCGCGCCTCATGCAGTGGCTCAACTAGCAGCGGAGACAGAGGGGCCTGTAGAATATAAGATCTGGGAATTGGAAACTCGCTTATCGGAATATGGCAGAACTTCCTCTAGCTTAGATCGCTTAGAAACAGTGCGGGAAAATCCCCAATCTGTGGCTCAATTATATGAATTACGCGATCGCCTACAAGCCCAACTTGACCAAGTATCTGGCCCCCCTGACCCCCTGGTAGTTCAGGAAGCCTGGCAATATGAACTACAACTGCAACAATATCAGAGTTGGCGGCAAGCCCTACGCCAAACCGAAAGCCGCATTCGTAACGAAGAAAAAGCCAGCCAACACTGGAAACAAGCCTCCCAATTAGCACTCGAAGCAGTCGAAATTGGCAAATATCCTAACCCCACCGTCAAGGATTGGGAAATGGCACAACAGTTGTGGATAGGTGCGATCGACTCCTTGCGACAAATTCCCGCAGATAGTTTAATTCAACCCCAAGCCATTGACAAAATTGTTGAATACCAGGGCTATTTAGCCATTGTCACCTATCAACGAGCCCTAGCTAGTCAACCAGAAGCTGAACCGACCGCTACTACAGGAGAAATTGCTCAGTTTTCTGTCGCTGAACCCAAGTTTCCCGGTTTTGCTCTCCATGCTGATGTTAACCGAGATGGGGTAATTGATGCTCTCGACAAAATGCGCCCTAGCCAATGGTCATTATCTGCTGGACCCTTAATTCTGTTTAATAATGATGATGACGATCGCAGTGGTATTCCCGACAGTCACGATCGCATTGTTAATGGCGAATATGATGAGGCAGATTTAGCCCAAATTCACTTTAAGATTTCCGAAGAATATCAAGACGCAGATATATATATTAGCGTTGATGAAGCCTCCCGCCGCCGGATTAATATGTTCCAGAAAACTATTGGCGGCTGGAAATATATTGATTTGTCCGGTGCTTCTCCCCTGGAATTTAGCCCTACTATTATCCTCGGTGTGGAAGCTAAACAATTCGCTGATGGTCAATGGAGTGGCTTGGTCAATGTCAAAGCGATCGCCCGTAAAAATGACACAGAAATCGCCTCTGACCAAATCCAAATGGGTGTCGCACCTTGGATTATGTCTCCTAATACCGCCCCCGTTTCCCAGGTACATATAAGCGATCGCGGTGTGAATCAAGACGTAGTAGAAGCCCTACAAGATGCGATCGCTCCCACCGGAACCCCCACCCGTATTACCCCAGGAGAAACCGTCTGGATGCGAGATAGCACCGCCATTGGCTATGTACAATTTCCCAGTCCTGATGGTTTGCGTCAATACAATGTAGCTTTAAGTCCCCCTGGCGGTGGTGATTATGCCAGATCCTTATTAGGGCGAAATTTTGGTTGGGCTGAAATAGGAGAACCCCGCGAAATTGACTCCCCAAATCAATGGTTAGATTTCTATGGCAACCTTAATGTTACCCCACCTCTTCCCGGCTATCCTATGGGGCGTATTTACTACGGAAAAGCCGACGGCGAAACTATCAATCCCGATATTTTAGCCTTTTTAGAAGCCCAACAAGTTCAGTGGCCCCCCGTAGAAATTGACACCTCTTGGTTAATTACTCGCCAAGTAGATGAACTAATTACATTTGTTCCGACAGCATCAGGTAAACCCTTAATGCTAGTCGTTAGTCCCCAAGAAGGGGTAAATTTATTGCGGCAATTAGCCCAAAAAGGTTATGAAGGCGCAGCAATTAATCGCACTTTAAGCACCCAAACCACAGTGAGAGCCGCCCTGAATAATGAACTATTAATGCAGCATAATTTGAGGTTGCATCGCGAAAAAATTACCCCTTTAATCAATCAGTTAAAACAGGAATTTAAACTTGATGATGAGCAAATTGTCGAAGTCCCAGCCATGTTTGGTTATACCGGATATGCTTGGTGGCCAAACCCGGTTAATTCGGTGTTTGTCAATGGCAAATTATTGGTATCTGACCCGCGAGGTGCTTTAATTGATGGCCGAGATTACACCCAGGAAGACTTGCAGCGACGATTAGCGATCGCTGGTCTTGAGATCACATTTTTAGATGATACTTATTACCAAAACCTCCGAGGTAGTCTTAACGCTGGTTTAAATACTACCAGAATCGGAGAAGAACAGGCTTTCTGGGAATCCTTCACCCAACAGTTAGGACAATTTAGCCAACGATAACAAATAGCTATGGCGATCGCCTAAATTTAGAGGTGCTTATCAAATGTCCATTTTGGCAAATCTCTTAAACCGTTTGGTAATGGCTACAGCCCTTCCCACCCCATCAGATTGGTGGATTTTAGCCGCCACCTTTCTGGTTTATAGTGCGATCGCCCTTCCCCTCGGCTTCTCCATGAATTTTCTCAAATGGAACCCCATAGATTTTCACCCCCTGCGACTCCTAGGGGCTATGATTTGGCTATTTATCACCCCCGCACTGCTTGAGGAAACCCTCTTTCGCGTGCTGTTAATACCTCCCCCCACAGAAGCTCTCTCGCCCCTGATATGGCTATTTTGGGCGGCTTTCAGCCTCATTCTGTTTATAATTTCCCACCCCATCGCCGCTTTAACTTATAATCGAGCCGGAAATCCTACCTTTTGCCAAACCCCATTTTTAAGTTTAGCTACAATTTTGGGATTAGCTTGCACGATCGCCTATACTTTAACCGGGTCTTTGTTAATTCCAGTTTTGTTTCACTGGTTGGTAGTAGTGGTTTGGTTGTTTCTGTTAGATGGCGAACATAAATTATCTGCAAATTTACAGGCAAAATCAGATAATCTAACACCATCATCATAGTTGGCAAGCGCATCAATGGGAGTTAAATAGTGAAACTTGGAGATTGGATCGCCTTTTTATTTCTAGCCATTTCCCTAACCATTTTATGGGAATTTCGACATATTCTCTTACTGTTATTTACTTCAGTTATCTTGGCGATCGCCCTTAATGGTTTAGTGCGCTGGCTACAACGATTTAGGCTGAGTCGCGGTAAAGCCGTCTTCCTAGCTATCAGCTTAGTGTCCTTTTTGGGCATTATGTTTTTTAGTCTAATTATGCCTCCCTTTTTAGACCAGTTTCAACAACTGCTCAACTTGGTTCCTAGAGGCTATGAAAGATTCACCCGTTGGATTGATTTAACCCTCCAACAACCTCCGATTTGGCTCCCAGAAATTAACTTGAGACTCCCCGGCTTTACCGAAATTGCTAGACAAGTTGGGCCCCTGGCTCAGAATATCCTCGGCAATTTCTTCGCCGTCTTTAACTTCTCCGTTAACACACTCCTACAGGGTCTATTAATCTTTGTTTTTACCCTCATGTTAGTCGCCAATCCCGCCTCCTATCGGCGGCTAGTGGTGCGCTTATTTCCCTCCTTTTATCGCCGCAGAGCCGATGAAATTTTGGGTCTCTGTGAAATTTCCCTCTTGCAGTGGATGCGCGGAATTGCCATTAATTCTGTGTTTATCGCTACTCTGAGTTATATCAGTTTAACCATATTAAATGTCGAATTTGTTCTCGCCCATGCCTTGTTAGCTGGCGTGTTTAACCTAGTTCCGAATATCGGCCCCACCTTGAGTGTCGTATTTCCCGTTTCCGTCGCTCTTTTAGACTCCCCCGGTAAAGCCTTTTTAGTCTTGGTCGCATATATTATTATTCAGAACTTGGAGAGTTATTGGTTCAGTCCCATGATTATGCAGAGACAAATTTCTCTACTCCCAGCCGCTACCTTGATGGCACAATTGTTTTTTGCCAGATTTCTGGGATTTGGGGGTTTGGTTCTCGCCCTTCCTTTGGCCGTCGTCACCAAAACTTGGTTGGAACAAGCCGTATTAAAGGATATTTTTGATAACTGGACTTTGAGTCAACCTATACTCGAAAGTTCCGATATTTCCGAATCTGATCAGGTGTTAATAGCAGCAGACACCCCCCCAGAATTACCCGATAGTTCCCCTAATGATTCTACTCAGGAGGATGATAGCGACCATGACATTTGAGGAGTTAAAACCCGGCGATCGCTTGCGCGTCATTGCTCCGAGTGGCAAAATTCGGGAACCATTATCTGTAGAAACAGGTTTAGATATTTGGCGATCGCAAGGATATCAAATTAGCCTCACTTCTGGTTACGATCGCAGTTGGGGTTATTTCGCCGGAACCGATAGCGATCGCCGCCGTCAACTCTTAGATGCCATTGGCGATGACTACAGCCGAGGTATTCTCTGTGCTAGGGGGGGCTATGGCGCGACTAGACTCCTGGAAGGGTTATCTATTGCTGATATTCCCCCCTCCACTAACCCTAAGTTTTTAATCGGGTTTTCTGATATTACCGCCCTATTGTGGGCTTTGTCCCGACAGGAAAATATTTTAGGCATTCATGGCCCGGTTTTAACCACTTTAGCCCAAGAACCTGATTGGGCGATCGCTCGTTTATTTGACTATCTAGCAGGTAAACCCTTAAAACCTCTCCACGGAGACGGGTGGGGCGGCGGTAAAGTACGCGGTCGCCTATTTCCTGGTAATTTGACTGTGGCTACCTATCTATTAGGAACCCCCCATCAACCGGATTTAACTAATGCTATCCTCGCCTTTGAGGATGTCAACGAGGAACCCTACCGCCTAGATAGAATGTTAACCTACTGGCGCACCATAGGAGCCTTTGAGGATGTCCTTGGTATCGCCTTGGGGCGCTTTAGTCAGTCCGGGTCTCCCTTTAACTCCCCTGGGGATTTTTCCGTTCAACAAGTATTGCGCGATCGCCTTTTTGACCTGAATATCCCCATTGTCGCTAATCTTAGCTTTGGTCATGACGGCCCCAATCCTATTTTACCTGTCGGCTTAGAAGTAGAATTAGATGGCGATCGGGGTATTTTAACTTGGCCAACAAATTCCCCCTCATACTGATAGCTTGAGCCGTGCTTTGTTACCACATATTTAGTGATTAGTCAATCATCCTGTCAAAGATTTACAATTGACCATATTATGTAAAGATAAGCGATCGACTTTGTAAAAGTATAGACAAATTGCCTCCGATCATCTTTTGTTTTTCTTCAATTCCATATATATATCACTTATGTAGTTAATATTTTTGATTACTACAAACATCCTTTCAACTAAAACCTATTCCCACCCATGAAAACAAATTATTTATTTGGTACAGCTTTATTAGCCACCAGTGTAGCCATCGTTTCTTCCGCATTTTTACCCGCTGCCGCCTTTAATATTACCAGAACCGGAGATCAAGCCGGAAATCCCGAACAAGACCTGTGGCAGGTCGGAGTTACCACCAATGATATAGGATCAACCTTTCAGGTTGACTGGTTCCTGGATCGAAACTTTGATCCTTCCGGTAGCCTTAGTCAAGACCTGAGTGCATTTTCTACCTTTAAGGTTGATAGCTTTACCAGTAGCTATCTTGACCTGACCATCAATATTAGCAACACCACAGCACTCACCCAAACATTTACCGAGGCTGGTATTGTTAGTTTTGGATTCGGTATCGACCCCAACGCCACCAGTGTTGAACTCCTACAAAGTGGCACTAACTTCAGTGGGGCTCAAGTTAGGAGCGCTCAACAAACCTTCCCCGGTGGTTTTAAACAAATTGACATTTGTATTTTCACCCAGGGTTGTAATGGTGGTTCCCAGAACAGTGCTTTAGCTGCTGGTGCATCTGATAGTCTACGATTAAGGATTGGAGGCGACTTTACCAGCGGGACCACTACCATTGGCGCGAACCTCCTTGATTTTCCCGTTAAATTCCAAACTACTGACGGTAGCTTTGAATTAGCTGGCGCAGGCGGCGGTGTAGGTAATGTCGAACAAGTCCCCGAACCTTTGACTATTTTGGGTACAGGTATGGCTTTGGGTTTTGGCAGTATGTTCAAGCGTGAACACGACAAGAAGAAAAAGAAATCTAGCCTCAAAGCCTAAGCGCGTCTCTGTGGTCGCCCTATGTCATGTCAGTATTTTTAACTACAGACACTGGGGCGCATCAGTAATTTTACGGGTCATGCTTTACCAAACCCCCTTTGATGTAAAGCTGAACCGTATTTTTATGTAATGTCTTCGTAAAATCAGCTTTTAGGGGTAGACAGTAGCTGTGGGCACTTGGTAGAATGTAGTTATAGCAAGTAGTAGGACACACACCAGAGATGACTTTACTGAACCAAATTAAATTTGCTGCCATTGCTGCATCTGTTGCCAGCGTATCTGTTTTAACCAGCTCACCCGCTGAAGCTGTTACATTTAATATTGGCGATCGCTTTACCGCCAACGCCCAATTTACATTAGTCGGAGATTCTTCCACATCTCTATTTTTTGACTTCCTCGACGTAGACGGCAACACTGGTGGGCCGGGGAACTTCGGCATTGATAACTTTACTGCTGTGGGTTCTTTTGTAGACTACACCACAGGTTCCCAAGTTCGCTCAGAATATACCATTCAAAACGTTGATTTTGGTAGCGCCACCCAAGTAGCCAACTTCTTAACCTTTAATGATGGTCTTGGCGGTTTAGATGAGTGGTCTATGGATTTGACATCCATCAATGTCGTCAGCGATAGTGCTGTTAATAATATGCGGTTTGTCGATATTTATGCCACAGCCCTGTTTAGAGGCGATAATGTAGCACAAGGTGGCGGCGGCTATCAAGGCTTGATCAGAATTGACCGCGAATTCAATACCGCACAATTTGATTTTGAAGTTACTTCTGTCCCCGAACCCATGGGCATTATTGGCGCTGGAGTCGCTTTCGGAATGATGGCTGGCTTGCTGAAACGTCAACCCTCCAAAAAGGAAAGCTAAGGCTATCAACAGCCTGTTAAGGTTTCTCACCAGTTGACATATACTAAGCCTGCCCGTCAGAAACATCAACCTAGGGGCGGGTTTGTTTTTCGGTTGGGGTCATACCGTGATTTTACGGTTGCTGCTTTACAAAACCCCCTTTTATGTGAAGCTGAACCGTATTTTTATGTAATGTGTTGATAAAATGCCCTAAGTGTGCTAGACATTGGCCTGGAGAGTTGCCATACTAAAAGCATAATTCTTTTAGGAAAATAGGGTTGACAGAAGATGAAACTACAACATCAGGTCCAATGTGCCACAGTTTCCTTATCCATTGCTAGTCTATCATTCCTAGCTGCTGCACCCGCTCAAGCCTTGACTTTTTCCCCAGGCGATCGCTTTACAGCCAACTCCATTTTTACCGTAATTGGCGATAATAGCACCTCCCTAAATTTCGACTTCCTAGATGCTGCTGGTAATGCCGGGGGTCCTACTGGTAATTTTGGTATTGATAACCATACAGCTACAGGGGTTTTTGTTGACTATACCACTAATTCAGCAATTGACTCTCGTTATATCATTAGAGATACAGACTTCGGCAGCACTAATCAAGTTATTGATTTCTTGCGCTTTGATGACGTGGGCGGTTTATCTGAATGGTCTATGGATTTAAGATCAATTAGTATTGAGGATGACTTCATCTCAGGTAGTATGAGGTTTGTTAATATCGCGGCTGAAGCCCTATTTAAAAGCGATAATCAAGTTAAAGGTACAGGTGGTTTTCAAGGCTTAATTAGAATTGACCAAACCAACAACACTGCACAATTTGATTTTGAGACTACTGCGGTTCCAGAACCTTTTACCATCTTGGGAACTGGTTTAGCCTTCGGTATCGCTGGTTTACTCAAACGTGAATATGACAAAAAGAAAGGCTAAGATAATTGATAATGGTGGGTGGGGGCGGGTTTATTTATCCCCTGGTGGTCCGATTTAATTGACCGTGGAACCCGCCCCTACATATTGGTAATGATAATTGATAATGGTGGGTGGGGGCGGGTTTATTTATCCCCTGGTGGTCCGATTTAATTGACCGTGGAACCCGCCCCTACATATTGATAATGATAATTGGTAATGGCGGGTGGGGGCGSGTTTATTTATCCCCTGGTGGTCCGATTTAATTGACCGTGGAACCCGCCCCTACATATTGGTAATGGTGGGTTTATTAAATGATAAATGATAAATTATCAATTAACTAACTGTTGACCTCTGTGGTAAATTTCCCTGGCGTAGTCCGTCCACATTCCCTGTCCCCAATAGCGAAAACAACTGGTTTGTAATAGTAGGTTATATAACAAGGCTTGCTGATAGTCTGGTTGGCGGGTTGTGGTGGGGTCTTGCTTAACTAGGGGGTCATATTTGCGGTGAAAATCAGCACTAAGTTGGTTCATGGGTTCCAATACGTTTTCATATCCCTGTACCCAGCTTAAATGATTAGTCCAGGATGCACCATCTATGTTAAATTGGGGGTCTGTTTCCTGTAAATGAGCGATCGCATTTTCCACAGCTTCCGGCGTAATAGAATCTATCTTTTCCCAAATTCGATGCTGTTGTATCGCCTGACAAGTTGGGTAGTCTTCTGGCTGCACTCCCGCCGCTTCTAACACTTCTAAATATTCCGTACCATTTAAACCTACCACCCCAGGAGTTCCCCGACCATTATTTTTAATCTGAGACCAGAGAGGCATAAAATCCCTAGGGTATTCATTCATCATCACGCCGCCATTTTCCCCGTCAGCAATTTGAGTCACACAACTGGGAACCATGTATTCCCCTAATTTCTGTAATCCCCTACCTTTAGCCTCATGATAGGGTTGCATTTGTGCCACTAATTTGGTATCAGAACCCTGGGTTTTAATTAAGGCAATTATACTAACTGTTTCCCCATGAGAATTGCGGGCGATTAAACGATTGGGAATATATTTGTCATCATGATGCAGTGGCGCACCGTCTAGGCGTTCTACCGAATGTTCCTGCACCATTAACCATTTATAACCACATTCTTTGAGGGATTTAATATATTCATAGAGTGTATCAGGATGGTTGGGGAGGTGCATTTCTGGGGGTGAAAAACCTTTGACTCTGGCTAAAGCATCCCTGCCAAAAATAGCGGCAAAATGATGTTGCCAAGCCTGAATATGTAATTTGATATCACGAATTGGAGTGGAGGGAATGACTGCATGACTCCACATAGTGCCCAACCATTCCACATTCACCCAGTATTGGGGGTTACAGGTAATATTTTTGAGGGTGTCTAGGATATCATTTCGCCCTATTTGTTGCAGTCCCCATAGCAAGTTTCCCGAATAGTCTAACATAATCCGAGGATGACAGCCATTGGCTACTAATTCGGGGATAAATTCCCCCATGCGTTTATAACACCAGGCGAAGGGTTCGGCGTTATGATTATCGCCTTGATGGGGGTGTTCAAACATATATTGCAGGTTGCTAATTAATGCGCCATTTTCGCCCCCTGGAATGGTGGGTTGGTGCATATGGAGGGCGCAAGCAAACCCGGCGGTAATTTGGTCTAGGTTTAAGTTGCTAAGGGGTTGAAAAAGGCGATCGCTATGATTAACTACGGCGGTGATATCTGCTTCCCAACCGCAAATATTAGGTAAGCCATATCGGATATCTTCTAAAGTGGGAAAATGATTAGGCTGGGAGGGAGACTTGGCTGTAGTGGTCATATGGGGTCTGTCCTAATGCCAATTTCAATGTACTGTTATTATTATAACTCAGTTTCGGATTATTTTTCAAGTCATCATGAGCGAATCTTTAATTTATTCCTATGGGGAACTTTATAGCGGAGTCTTAATTAAGCGGTATAAACGATTTATGGCAGATATTAAGTTAAATTCTGGGGAGGTGATTGTCGCCCATTGTCCCAATACTGGCCCGATGACGGGGGTTTGTATTCCCGAAAATCCGGTTATGGTGTCGAAGAGTGATAACCCTAAGCGCAAATTAGCCTACACTTGGGAATTAATCCAAGTGGGAGATAATCAACCTACTTGGGTGGGAATTAATACGAGTCTTCCTAATCGAATTGTGGGGCTGGCTTTGCAAAAACGCTTATTTTCTCAGTTGGGGGGATATACAAAGGTGAGGCGAGAAGTTAAATATGGTGTGGGGGGAAAAAGTCGGGTGGATTTTCTGTTAGAAGCAGATGAACAACTGATTTATCTGGAGGTGAAAAATACTACCTGGTGTCAGGGTGATTTGGCTTTGTTTCCTGATACGGTCACGGAGAGAGGACAAAAACATTTAACGGAGTTAATTGATATTGTGAAGGGTGGAGATCGGGCGGTCATGTTGTATTTTATTAATCGTGGAGATTGTCCGAAATTTGCCCCCGGAGATGCAGCAGACCCGGTTTATGGTGGTTTATTTAAACAGGCGATCGCGGCGGGAGTTGAAATTTTGCCCTGTCGTTTTGATGTGACTCCCCAAGGGGTTAAATATTTGGGATTAGCGGAGTTATTGACGGCTAATTAAAGGGGATAATTATCAGGGGTTTTGATGTATAATCACCCCTGATAGGGCTATTTAACGGGCGGTTAAGTTGACATCCCGGAGACGCTGGCTGAGGAATTTACAGATTTCCCAAAGAATTTGGGGTCGCTGGGTTACTAGACTAACAAAACGGGTTTTTTCTAAGGTGAGTAATACACAATGTTCAGCAGCGATCGCATTAGCCGATCGCAAAAAGTCTTCAAACAAAGAAATCTCGCCAAAATGTTGACCTGCTTCTAATAGGGCTAACTCTTTTTCCTCCCCTTCAACTTCTCGGACAATGCGGACTTTTCCCTGGACAATAATATAAAAACGTTCTCCCAAAGTTCCCTCGGAAAAGATAATTTCTCCGGGTAAATATTCGGCGGACTCCAAAGCATTATCAATTAGCAAAATTTCATCTAAGGACAAGGTTTGAAATAGGGAAACATTTTTGAGTAACAGTAAGCGGTCAATCATAAAATTCTCCGAAATTGATAACTGCTGAGGTTTTAATACTAAAGATTGGGCGATTTTACTGATAATCGGGTCAGGGTCAGATTGAGCGATCGCCCCAGGAATACCCGCAAAAGCCATCAAAGCCCCCATTTTTAACCAATGATTGTTGGTCTCTAAAACCTCCAATAAAACCGAGTATTTCTTAATATTAGAAATTCCCTGAGAAGCGGTGAGATTTTCTCCGGTTGCCATTTTTTCTAACAGTGGCATTAGAGGACGAAGAAACCGCCCTTGTTTCAAAGAAACCAAGGTTTCCACGGCATGAGAACGCGCTCTTTTATCAGAACTTGATAACAAAACTTTAGCAGCATTGACAGTTGATTCTTGTCCCAAACTAGAGAGGATATAAAATACTCGTTCAATTATAGAATTTTGGTAGTCTATGATAGCGACTTGCAACATTTCAAAAAGGGAGTTATCAGCATCAATATGTTGTTGCCATATCCGGGTGCGATTAATCAATTTTAAGTCGGACTGGATAAAATTATAAAGAATATTCTCAGCGGTTTTTGTCCGCACCAAACCAATAGCTAAAATCGCGGATTTCACGACTTCAGGACGGGATGATAAAAGGTAATCTCGCGATACTGCTAATCCTTGATTACCATAACAACTGAGAGTTTTAGCCGCCTGTTGTCTGACGGCGATATCCTCATCTTCCAAATAGCGAGAAACTGTAATTAACCATTGTTGATCATCAATTTTCTGGAAAACCTGTAAAGCTGCTATCCTCACGGAAGGGCTATTGTGATTAAGTTCATATGCGGCAATTTGTCCGCATTTAAGAGGTTCATAATCGCACAATTCAACCAAAGCCAATAAACCCTTACGCTTAATATCTGGGGGGGCATTTTTCAGGACTTCTGTTAACAGAGGAATTAGTTTAGGGTTACGACTTTCTCCCGCCGCCCTTAATAATGCTCTCCGGGTAGGAATATCGGGTTGAGTGGGACAAACTTGGTGATAAAGTTCTTGAATTGAACCATCAATTTCAATCTGAGAAATAGCCACACAAGCCAAGGCGCGCACTTCGGAACTTTCATCCTGTAATAAGGTTTGTAGGCGACTCGCAGATAGGGGGGAACCTGTGGCGATATACAATTCTAAAGCCATACTGCGGACTTTCGGTTTGGGGGAAGATAGGAGGCTTTTAAATTCCAGGTTATTGCCCATATTTTTAGTGGTAAATAACCGAATGACAGCCCGACGCACTTGGTCATCAGCATTGACCCAAATATTTTCAATATCAGATGAAAAATCCCTGGGGTTTTCGAGATAAGGGAGTAACTCTAATCCTAACACTTGATTTTGCGGGTTCTTATCTTGGAGAAGCTGGCGCACTTCTGGGCGATATTTATTGGAGAGATACAACCCATCTCCCACTCTACTTAGGTTAACTGACCCTGACCGTAACATTCCCAAAAGTGATTGGACATAGCTTTTTCCGGTGAAGTAACCAATAACTACTAAGAAACCACTGAGAATTACTCCTACCCACACGACTTGATAGGGGTTAATCCATCCTAAAAATACCATTAGAATTATGCCAGCTATAGATTGTCCTAATGGGGAAAATAAACCCTCTCCCCACACGCGCAACCTACCGCCAAACCTAGTCGGAACGCCATTATAATTAAGGTTGGTGAGAGGCAGGAAAATACTATAAAATAGGGTTCTATAGGTAAGCTGCATTCCGACGGCGGCGGTGAGATTATAGCTAAATAAGAGTCCGATAAAACTGCCTAATAACATGACAGGATAGACTAAGTTAGTCCGAGGAACTCCTAATTTTTTGATCAGGGGAGTTGTCCCTACAGAAATAATCAGAAATTGAATGGCGGTTAGGGCGGCGGTAATATACCCTAAAAAGGTGGCGAGTTCCTGTTTATCGGGGAATTCTTGTCTATAAATAGTGGAATATTGAAATTCTCCAATACCTCGGACTAGGGCGGTTCCAAATACGTTAGCAATTAGAAAAATAATAATGGGATAGTGGCGGGAGAGTTTGCTTAAAGTCTGCCAGGTTTCTGACCAATTGGAAGTCTGGGTTTTGGGTTTTTGATATTCGGTAGGTAGGGGGTTTTGATGGGATTCTAAATAATAAATTTGACCGATGGATATACCATAACAAATAGGGAGCAATAATAGCTGATTTTCTAGGGTAACTATATCGGATATGAGGGCGACCAAAATACTGCCAAATAAATATCCTGCGGTGGTTCCCAGGTAGATAATAGCTGTGTATTGTTTAAGTTCTAAGTTGGTGAAATAGTCTGATAAAAGTGTCCAAAACTCGATGCGGAATTGCAGAATATAGATTAACCAAATGAAAATGTATAGGGTGAAATAAATGGGGATTAAGTCGAGGTTGATAAATAGCCGAATACCGATGATTAAGACGGCTGCGACGGCTAAGACAATGCGAAACAGTCGCGGACGGTTGAAGCGGTCTATGATGGCGGTAAAACCACCGGAAACTACCATTAAAATTAATGGCATGATGATGAAAAATAAAGGGAGACTTTCGGCGCCGGCTTTGGCTAAAAATAGCGATCGCCCTAAGGTCATACCAATGGCTTGGGCGACCATTATGGTAAATCCTAACAGGACAAAATGGATTAGCAATTCAGTCTGAGACCCGGACTTGATCAGCTTTTGTCTAATTAATCTAATTAGCCTCATATATGACCCGAAGTAGATGCCGATCGCATTTTAGCCTACCCGATTAGTTAATCTGGTTAAATTTAACACAAATTTAACTGCGCTACCCAACCCTCTCCCAGACCGAGAGGGAGTCGGAGGGAGTTGATTATCAATTATTGGTTGGTTTACTCTTGTCTGGTTTCAGCATAAAAGTAGCTACTATGGTGCCGATAATGGCTAATATTCCCATGGGATAAAAGGCATAAGTATAGCTACCAAACCAGTCGCGAATACTACCGGCTACCAAGGTTCCTAATAAAGCGCCTATACCGTAAGCGGTGAAGACAATACCGTAATTTTGGGCGTAGTCATCAGGGTTAAATAATCGCAGGGTGGTAGTAGGCGCAAGGGCTAACCAACCTCCTAAGCAAAACCAAAATAGACAGAAAGCAATTAAATAGGTAACTATCTGTCCTGACTGGGCATTAACCATTAAAATGCAGGCGATTAAAATCAGGGTATAAGAAGCGATCGCCACATACCGAGGAGGAAAGCGATCGCTTAACCAGCCAAACAGGGGACGACTCACGCCATTAAACAAGGCAAAAAGGGAAACACTCCCCGCAGCCCATCTTGGGTCGATTTCAATAATTTCTTCTCCCACGGGGCTAGAAATACCAATGGCACTCAACCCGACAAAAGCGCCAATAATATAACATATCCATAGCCCATAAAAAGAACGACTTTTCAGCATCTTAGGGGGGTAGACGACGGGGGTGGGAA
>NZ_PKGG01000475.1:0-992 GCF_046480465.1 Arthrospira sp. PCC 8006 | reverse complement strand
CAAACTACTCAGCGGTGAAGTAATATCGTACTGCAATGTTTGCCCCTCACAGCGCGTACCACCCTCTAAGGATATGGGCTGGTATTGGTAGGTGAATACGGAGCTGGCCATGAGACATTGGTTTACTATCAAAGCTTTTCTATAATCGCTACATCAAATTTTCATCCTTCAAAATACGCTCTACTTCTTCCTCAGGAATACTAACTATTTCGGAAATTAACGAAATGGATAAGCCTTTCTTAAACGCCAAAACAATTGTTTGAACTTTAGTTTTTTCAATGCCTTGCTCAATGCCTTGCTCAATGCCCTGCTCAAGTCCTTTTTGGATTCCTTTTTCAAGTCCTTTCTCGATTCCTTTTTGAATCCCTTCTTCTACCCCTTCTATAAAAGCAGTATCAATAGTAGAATCCCAAATCCGCTTGCTTTTGCTGAACCGATAATAATCTTGCTTTTCCTTGGTATCCATGGCGTCAAACTTTAGTTGTTCAGATAACAAAGATAAGATTTTTTCATCACATTTCGAGGGTAATTCAGAGTTTTTAAAATAATACACCCAATCTTCTAATGGCGATCGCGAAACGTTATTGAAATTGTTGATTTTGATGAGGTAATATTCGGGAAATAACTCCTGCGGTGTAGTCTTGAAATACGTTTTCTTTTGAAGCGCACTCAGTTCAAGTTTATCTTCGAGGTTCATACCGGTAAAAAGCGTTTGACCGTGATAGAGATAGTCTTTGCCATGACCGAGATTGAAGTAAACTAAGCTTACCGAAATGACTTTCTTGACTTTCTCATATTTTTCTCCCGCCTCTAAATGCTCAGCCAATACTTTCGACACACCATACAACATACGTTGAAAATAATCGGCTTGATGGAAAAATTGAACTTCAATAATCACCAAATCGCCATTATCGAGTTTGCACAAGACATCGACAACCACCATTTTATCATCGGCCGCTTCACGGTTAGATTCTGATTCGAGAAGTGACTCT
>NZ_PKGG01000507.1:0-671 GCF_046480465.1 Arthrospira sp. PCC 8006 | reverse complement strand
GGGGGGGGGGGGGGGGGGGGGGGGGGGGGGGGGGGGGGGGGGGGGGGGGGGGGGGGGGGGGGGGGGGGGGGGGGGGGGGGGGGGGGGGGGGGGGGGGGGGGGGGGGGGGGGGGGGGGGGGGGGGGGGGGGGGGGGGGGGGGGGGGGGGGGGGGGGGGGGGGGGGGGGGGGGGGGGGGGGGGGGGGGGKGGGGGGGGGGGGGGGGGGGGGGGGGGGGGGGGGGGGGGGGGGGGGGGGGGGGGGGGGGGGGGGGGGGGGGGGGGGGGGGGGGGGGGGGGGGGGGGGGGGGGGGGGGGGGGTGGGGGGGGGGGGGGGGGGGGGGGGGGGGGGGGGGGGGGGGGGGGGGGGGGGGGGGGGGGGGGGGGGGGGGGGGGGGGGGGGGGGGGGGGGGGGGGGGGGGGGGGGGGGGGGGGGGGGGGGGGGGGGGGGGGGGGGGGGGGGGGGGGGGGGGGGGGGGGGGGGGGGGGGGGGGGGGGGGGGGGGGGGGGGGGGGGGGGGGGGGGGGGGGGGGGGGGGGGGGGGGGGGGGGGGGGGGGGGGKGARRGKMGMGRTYGMWGAMAAKKYCRWCACCTCTAACCACGCTCATGATATTCTTGCTAAAGTCAATTAGTGCGATCGCTAATTGAAAATTAAAAAAATATCCGTTTTAAACCATTAGCCACCCGTAGAGTT
>NZ_PKGG01000087.1:0-19075 GCF_046480465.1 Arthrospira sp. PCC 8006 | reverse complement strand
AACCTCGGTGCTTGCTAATAGCACTTTCGCTTCACTGAGAAACAAGATACAACATGAACGATTTTATGACCCCCTTCAATGTGAATTTGAGACAAATTTTATATTGGTATGGGAAGATATCACCCCTAGCTTATTAATTGAAAATGAGAATATGCTTTCACTGTTTAAAGTCTTAAACAGGAAAAATAGCCGAATAACCATCAGTAGTCAGACACCGGGAACTAACATGATTTTTAATGCTTTCGCTTTAAAGGTGATTAATTCAATACATCCATTGTGGACATTTTGGGAGTTAAACGAACTCAAAAGACGAATGTTTCCTATATGGTTTAAAAAACGAGAGACTATGGCATCAGAGGAATATAGGGGCAATGGTTACGAGTTAAGTGATTTAAACGATGTAGAAGATATTACGCTTGATAAATTATCATCTCAATTAGAAATTTTCTGGAGAAATATCGATAACTGCAATCAATACAGCAATGTCAAAAAACAACTACAGAAACACAAAAAAGATATCATTAACGCTAGGTTATCAAGTGAAATTATTGTCACCCATTCATTGATTTATCAATTATCTATCAATGAATCAATTAAACGCTTCAATGATTACTGGGATTTTGTTAATGAAAAAATCTTGACTATATCATCAGGTACTGAACAATTTTTAGACAGTTTTATCACTCAAAGTATTGAGACAAAAATGAAACAAAATAACCAGGCAATTAACGCGGGATGTCCTGAGTTAACCGAGGTTGTAACTGATATCGACCCGAAAGCGTTAAAAGAAGCCATTGAGAGAGCTAAAACAGATGGATATCTCGATAGTCGCGTTAATGTTTCAGAGTTGACTAATCTAATGAAAAATAGAGGATATAATATGATTAATCAGAACGGCAAAAATGTTTGGAAACACATCATATAGGAGACCAAAAAAATGACTCAAGCCAACACAAATGCCATTATACAGGCACGGTTTAAAACATTTAAACAAATGGTAGATAGTACAGTCTACAACGCTAATAAAGAAGACGCTAAGGAAACGTTAATTTCAATAATGAATGATTGCGAGGTTGAGTTATCCTTAGCAGAAGCGAAAAAACAATTGTCGCTCAAACAGCTTAATTATATTCAGCATTTACTAACCAAAATCGAATAATTTAAACCCGTCCGAAATGACGTTAAACTATCACAACTTAACCACTATCAAAGGATAAATCCATGTCAATCAAATTAAGTACRCCCGGATTAAAYGTAGTAGAATATAGCTACATGAGCAATCGATTAAACTCTAACGTTGTAGGATTGCTTGACTTAGTAGAACTTGCTATCACGCCTGAACAATTTGATGAGATTGAGGAATTTATCGCTATCCACGAACATTTTCTTTCAGCAGAAATGGAGCTCCTAAAAGGTATTGAAAGACTACTTAATGCCAAAATCTCCAGCCACAACGAAACCGAAAGCAATACGCAGGGGAAAGATTGCAGCGAGTTTTAAATCCAGGTAACAATAAATAGGAGATAAAATCATGAATGAAGAACAAGCAAGGTTAATGGTTATCGCGGAATTAGCGCGCGATATTTACGCTCAAATGATGTCACGTGATATTCCCTACGCTAATCAAGACACCAGGATAAAATTAGCCGAAATAGCCCATAATGCCGCTATTGATTTTATGACGGTACAGAAACAATGGATATTGTCTCAAGAGGCAGTTATTCAACCAGTGTCATTTATGCCCGATTTTAGTGGTAATGGTTATAACAGCGATATCCTACTAGGAGGTGATTTTAATGCCTAAATTACTCCCGGTAGTCACACTAACAGGGGCTTATAAAGGGTTTCTGGTAGGTCATGGTAATATCTGTATCGAAGTAGGTTCTTTAGAATGGTTTAAATACTTAGAAACCAACAAATCCTTTTCAGTGGAGGTTAATGGTAAACGATTTACAGCGTGCAAAAAACTCTCAATCAATGGTTTTACCTACTGGAACCTCAAAGGGTGGGATGGTAGCGTCAATCATCACATTTACATAGGAAAAACTGACCAAGTTACTGTAGATAAGCTAACAGAAGCAGCGTTAGCTATGATTGCTAAGTGCAAAACAGCCTAACACCTAACAGCTACCCCAATAACTTAAATGTCCCCCTATGGTTTCTGACTGTAGGGGGTGCGTGTATGTATTTTTCATTTATAGTCTATAAATATAGTCTATAAATATAGTCTATAAATCGTTTATATGAATGCTTGCCTCTAATTTACCCACAATAAACACCCTAAGCCAAAACCTTAACCCGTCTATTAGGGGTAATCATCCCAGGCGGAACCCAGTACCCCTATAAATTGGAGACTTGTCTAGCGGTATGTAGGTATCGGTTTCGATGGGGAATCAATTCCCTAGGATTATGTAGGTAGTGGCTACCATCCCCAAACAAGTTACCAGGTGAAACGCGTTATGTAGGTAGTGAACTGAATTCAACGGGGTGATGATTAGATAATGCGATCGCATTTTGTTGGTAGCGAGTAGGCTCCCCAATATTTCCCCAATAATCTGACTCCCATAGATAACCGGATAGGCAGCCTAATATCTTTGTACATTGATAGGAGTATCGTTGTACATTGATAACCTAGTGGGTTCCCCCTACGGCTACCTACGGCTATCGTGTTGACTTTGAATCATACCCTCCCCCCAACCGAAACAAACACTCTTGGGGGTGCGACCGACGTGATAGCAGTCAATGGTGAGGAACGAACCGATAGGCTTGCCATTGACGGGTATCACAAGGGAGTTACCCTATCGGTGTTTGGTTGGGGGGTGGTATGGGTATTTGACAGTTCCCCTAGGTTATGCTTGTTGACTGAGTAATCAACCTATTGACAGAATTATTTTCCTGTGCTAGGACTAGATTGTGAGTAATATCTGAGTAACTCGATAGGATATAGGGGTTGAGCAATAACCCGCTATCGCTGTCAGGATAAGGGTTTAAGTTAAATGGTTCTGGATGGTAGTCAACCCGCCAATTATGTCGGTTGGATGAATAACCGGGCTTTACCAGAATTTAATCATGAGCACCCAGATGTGCGCGAATATATTATGGCGATCGCCGAATATTGGATTAACTTTGGTATAGACGGCTGGCGTTTAGACGTTCCTTTTGAAATAGAAACCCCCGGATTTGGGCAAGAATTTCGCAGTCGCGTCAAAGCCTGTAACCCAGAAGCCTATATCGTCGGAGAAGTGTGGACAGATGCCCGTCAGTGGCTCGATGGCAGCCAATTTGATGGAGTTATGAACTATCTATTTACCGGACCTACCATCGCCTTTACAGCCCAATCCAGAGTCCGTAGAGAATTAGTAGAAGCCCCTTCTTATTATCCCTATCCCCCCCTTTCCGCCGCCGAATATAGCCAGAAAATTAAGGAACTTCTCGCCCTCTATCCTTGGGAAATTCAACTCACCCAACTTAACCTACTTAATAGCCACGATGTCGCCCGTTTAATCACCATAGTTCAAGAAGATAAAGCCAGCGTTAAACTCGCCACCCTACTATTATTAACCTTCCCGGGCGCTCCCAGTATATATTATGGCGATGAAGTCGGTTTACCCGGAGAATTTGACCCCAATTGTCGTCGTGGTTTCCCACCTCAAGAACAATTGGATTTAGATATCCTAGAATATCATAAACATCTCATCACCCTGCGCCATAAATATCCCGCCCTGAGAATTGGCACTTATCAAGTTCTCCTCGCCCAAGATCTCCTTTATAGTTTTGCCAGAATTTTAACCACCAATTCCCCCGACAATCAGGAAGAATTAATCATCACAGTTAATAGTAGTCTAGAATCTGCTACAATTAATATACCAGTTCCTCAACTCACCACTAAACCTCAAAGAGTTGTCTATGGAAATTGTACCGCTCGCTGGCTTAATTTAGAGAGAGAGAATCATCTGGAACTCATATTACCCCCTCGCAGTGGTTGTATCCTAGCCAACCATTAAAACTCTGCCTGATCAGCCTATTATTACCATGAGTAAACATCAAAACTCCATCCTCAGCGAAATTAAAGACCTCACCAATTCCCTGTATCCCCGTTTAGTAGAAATTCGTCGTCACCTTCATGCACACCCAGAACTTAGCGGTCAAGAATATCAAACCTCTGCATATATAGCGGGGGTATTATCTTCCTGTGGTTTGCACGTTCAAGAAGCCGTAGGAAAAACCGGAGTAGTAGGGGAATTAAAAGGAACTGGTAACAATTATCAATGGTTAGCAATTCGTACTGATATGGATGCCCTCCCTATTCAGGAATTAACTAACCTAGAATATGCCTCTCGTCATCCCGGCGTAATGCACGCTTGTGGGCATGATGTACATACTACCGTAGGGTTAGGTACAGCTATGGTTTTATCACGCCTACAGGACTCGCTACCGGGCGCTGTGCGCTTCTTATTTCAACCGGCTGAGGAAATCGCTAGGGGTTCAACTTGGATGGTAGAAGATGGGGTAATGAATGACGTTATATCTATCTTGGGATTGCACGTTTTTCCGACTATCCCCGCTGGGTGTATTGGTATGAGAGTCGGGGCATTAACAGCGGCGGCGGATGATTTAGAATTGACAATTTTGGGAGAGTCTGGACATGGTGCGCGTCCCCATGAAGCCATTGATGCAATTTGGATTGCCGCCCAAGTAATTACAACTCTACAACAGGCAATTAGTCGCACTCATAACCCCCTGAGACCAGTGGTATTAACTATTGGGCAAATTACTGGCGGACGTGCTTCTAATGTGATTGCGGATCAGGTAAAATTATTGGGAACAGTGCGATCGCTTCATCAATCAACCTATGAAACTTTACCCGCATGGATTGAGAACATAGTAGCTAATGTTTGCCAAACCTATGGCGCTAAGTATCAAATGAACTATCGCCGAGGTGTTCCCAGTGTCCAGAATGATCCAGCCTTAACTCAATTAATCGAAGCCTCCGTTAGGGAAGCCTGGGGAAATGAAAGTTTAGAAATTCTCCCAGAGCCTTCTCTTGGTGCCGAAGATTTTTCGGTGTATTTAAATCATGCACCCGGCGCAATGTTTCGCCTAGGAATCGGACACCGAGACCAGCCCAATTATCCCCTACATCACCCTAAGTTTCAGGTAGATGAATCAGCAATTAAGACCGGAGTAGTTAGCCTAGCTTATTCAGCTTATCAGTTTTGGCAAAAGCGTTGTCAATAACACCATTGCCACCAATTTACCTATGGTCTGTTTTGATTATTCATCCTGGGGTGATGGATGTTCTAGAGCCTGTTTCGCCTGTTTGATTTTCTCAAATAAGGTAGCACGCGATCGCACAGATTTCTCCATAATTAAGCGATCGATGCCATACTTAGCCTTGAGTTGATCTCGAACCTCCTTAGATACAGGTTCAGGCGACCCCTTAAAGTCCTCCGCCGTATATACTGGAAGCCGCGACCCCAAAACTTCAATAGGCATATCAGGAAGTCTAACCAAAAAATAATCCCGTCGCCTGCGAATAGTTTGGGCGCGGTTTTCCATTTCCGTCAGAATTGCCATCACCTGAGACAAATCATGAGATACCATCGCCATTTGTACCTCAACATCTCCCAGGGGAATCTTTAAAGCCTGTGCCCTTTCTAACACATCTGGCGGTAAATGTTCCAAGCTAGGGGGGTTAATCGCCGCCTCCAGATAGGCGAGAGTATTTCTGATACTCTCCTCAACTTCCCTAACCCGTAGAATTTTAGCCTGTTCGGGAGGAACATGATCAACCATATTCTGTAGTTCACTGGTGGCAGCTTCTAATTGAGCGATCGCCTGTTGAATATAGCTATAATCCATATATCAATCTCCATCATCAAGTTCTTGGGTAGACTGCCACCCAGGTTCCCACAGATTACGATCTTTAAGCTGTTTAGCATTCAACCAAAATCTAACTGTCGGGTCACAGGAAGCCACCAACTCCGCAAAAACCAACTGACCCTGATTTTTACGGTTAACCACCTGAAAATGTCGCCATCCCCAAGTTTTTTGGGTAGCCGTCCATTTAGAACCCACCAGATAGGGAAATTTTGTCTTTTTCGGCATTACCAGTCAATATTCTTAATTCCTGATTGTGCCATAAATTTTCACCAGACAACAGCCCACCCACACAGAATATAATTCAACCGTGACCTATCATCCAAGGGCGATCGCACCTACTTTGTTTATATCGGGGAGATGATGGTTGGCGATCGCTTTTCACCAATTTGGGTTCTTTACTTTCTCCCCGTCGCCAACTTAACCCCCTCGAATTCAAATTAATATTGGGCGGCGAAAATATTTTTTCACTTTTATGTTGACATTGAGGACAGGAAACCGGAGTTCCCACCTCCGCCAGAGTCTGCCATTTTTCAAACTCTCCGCAATTAGCACAACGAAATTCATACAGTGGCATTTTCCTCATTCTCCCTATCCTATCTAACTCCCCCCAGTTCCTACTGACTAGGGGTGATAATTACACTACTAAGTTGGCAAAATATTGCGATCAAAAATCTCCGTTGGTATCGCCACCGTACAACAAGCATTCGGAATATCCACAATACCACTAATTCGACCTTCTACCGGGGCTGAACTCAATAGCAAATAAGCCTGTTCTCCCGTAAATCCAAACTTTTGTAAATATGCGATCGCATTCAAACAAGCCCGACGATAGGAAACATGAGCATCCAAATAATACTGTTTCCCAGTAAACTCATCCACCGAAATCCCCTCAAATATCAAATACTCCGAATAGCGAGGTTCTACCGGACCAGGTTTAAAAATCGGATTCACCATTGCATACTTTTCCACCCCCCCTTTAATCAGATCAACATGGAGGTCGATATATCCCGACATTTCAATAGCGCCACAAAACGAAATTTCCCCATCTCCCTGGGAAAAATGAATATCTCCCATAGACAATTTCGCCCCCTCTACATACACCGGAAAATAAATCCGCGACCCCCGCGACAAATTCTTAATATCGCAGTTTCCGCCATGTTCCCGAGGTGGAACCGTCCGCGCCGCTTCCGCCGCCACCCGCTCAAATTCCGACCCAGTTAATGTTCCCAAAACCGCATTTTCTGGGTTTGGTAAAGCCGCCAGAGGTGGAATTTCTGGTTTCCAAACCGGACCCCCTGTTTCTACTAATTCCCTTTCCCGTTTATTCCACTGCATCAACAGTTCATAGGAAGGCGCACAGCCAATTAATCCAGGGTGAGTAATACCCGCAAAACGTACTCCCGGAATATGGCGAGAACTCGTATAAATTCCCTGTAAATCCCAAATAGCTTTAGCTGCATTCGGAAAATGATCAGTTAGAAAACCACCCCCATTTTCCCGCGCAAAAATTCCCGTAAAGCCCCATTCATCTCCCTGTAATGCACCAATATCCAGAATATCTACAACTAAAATATCTCCTGGTTGAGCACCGTTTACATAAATCGGCCCACTGAGAACGTGAACCACACTTAGATCTACATCTCGAACGTCGTCGGGACTATCATTATTTTGGATTTGTCCGTCTGTCCAGTCCTTGCATTCAATCCGAAAAATGTCTCCCGGATTAACAGAAACCACCGCAGGAATGTCTGG
Source organism: Arthrospira sp. PCC 8006 (assembly GCF_046480465.1). Classification (NCBI taxonomy): domain Bacteria; kingdom Bacillati; phylum Cyanobacteriota; class Cyanophyceae; order Oscillatoriales; family Microcoleaceae; genus Arthrospira; species Arthrospira sp. PCC 8006. The sequence continues at coordinate 11,440 of NZ_PKGG01000087.1, read as the reverse complement.
ATGCCAGCGATTATGTCCCGGCATTTCTTGTTCCGACATTGGTTTAGTTAGATCAACTTTAAATAGTGTTTGCGGCATTTTTTTCCTGATTACCCTTCATCATGATGGTTTTTTAATCAACAAAACTTAATGATTCAATTCTTTTTGAATCTTAGTCTCTCGATGTTAAGACATCTTCACCTATTCCCTAGATAACAAAATGTAATTTTAGATACAAAATATCAATTTATCTGGATACTTTTAATAATGATAATCATTCTCTAAAGCCTCAGAGCCAGCTATCTCAAACCTGCCCAAAGTTAGAGTTTCCTAAATCATGACAATATTGGGGTATAAAAAAAACCAAAAATTTACCGATTTTTTATTGACAAATCCCCCAGCTTGACCTATATTTATAGAGTGGGAATATGTGGCGAAATATATATGGCTTTTGGCTGCCTACTGTTTAAGTTCAACCCCGGCGAGTCATTACCCATACAATCGGGAATTGCAGTTAGCGACATTCCCACAACTGTCCTCAGCAAAAAGGGGGGAATTCATCAATTCCCCCCATATATTTATTTTCCAAGTCATCATTCCCATTTAAGATGATTACCGAGCAAAAACCCCCACCCCGTAATAGCAGGTTGAAGCATTACAGTTAGCCATTGTTACCTCAACCTTAAATCGACCATTCCATTTGGGGTCAACTTCTACCATTGGGTAGTCATCAAGCGCGGTATCAGAGTCAATCAGATTGTTATTTTCATCATAAAGTGATAAGTCTATATCTCGACAATCTTCATCACAAACACCGACCAGAACGTAAGATGAACCTGAATTTAAGTTCAGGTAGAGATAATCCTTTTGGTTATGACCGATATCACCTACATAGGGCTCATGACTAAGCTGATAACTCCCCGAAATTCCTAAAGCCACTCCTGCTTGCGTCAATTGTTGACGCACTTGTTGAACGAAGCGTCTATCTGAAGCAGCACCAGGTAGCCCCAGGGTAATCGCCATAGCAATGCTGATGGCTACAGTGCTGTAACTTGCCACATTACGTGATGGTTTGAATCTTAGTTTCATAGGGACTTGATTAAGTGTATAAGGTAGAGTAACTTGATTATATGCTCTCCCTCCAATTGGAAAGTAAAGACGGTGACTTTTTAATGAAAATTTAATCATTTTGGCTATGGTGAAGTAATCGCCAAACCTACACAGCCCCAGGGTCTTGATGCCAATTATTGACACAGTGATAAAATGCGATCGCTTTTCCCGTAGAACCTCCACCAGTACCCCCAGTTAGGGGAACCCCAAAAATCCCCCCATTTTCCCTTGACAAATCTCCGAACTTGACCTATAGTTAAACAATGGGAATCCGTGGCGGCATATATATGGCTTTTTTGGGGGCTATTTAGATGTCAAAGTCGGAGTAGTTCCGAAACCACCCCGACACCATTAATTAATCAACCAGGAAGTCTACTTAATCAGTTCTAGCCACTTCAAGCCAGACTCCCGACCCCCTCCACAAACTGAAAGATACTAGCATCTTCCAAGTTCAAACTCGTCACACCCTCAATAATACCGACGATTTTATCAGTCTCCCCAATTTGGTAAATAGCAGTAGCATTAGTAAATCCCTGGGGTAAATCCCCCATGCGATAGTTAGTAGCATCACCCAACAAAACCATCACATCTTGATTCATCTCCCAATCAGCCACCACAGTATAACCCTCACCGGGAAGCATCACAAAAGTATCATTTCCCTCTCCCCCATTCAACGTATCAATTCCCTCCGAACCCCCATATAATATATCATTCCCCTTATCACCAAACAACAGAGAATTACCCTCACCCGCCACTAGAGTATCATCACCTTGACCGCCATAGAGAGTATCACCAGAGTTACCACCAAACAGGATATCATCATCCTTATTTCCCAACAAAGCATCACGACCGGAACCCCCAACTAAAGTATCATTTCCCTGACCTCCAAATAGGGTATTATTTCCCTGGCGTGCATCCAGAAAATCATTACCTTTAAAACCTAGCAAAGTTTCATCATAATCACTACCCATAATCAAATCATCCCCATCACTACCAAACCACTGATTAGGGAAAGGTTGAGTAATTGAGTTATTAGCAGAAAGTGGCGGCGCTTCCGGTATAGCAGGTATCACCTCACCCACATCAACCAGTAAGTTAATCGGTGTCATCACTGGCGGTTCCGGTTCACTGAAAGTTTCCGTATCCTCAGAAGGCTCAGGAGAACTCACAGAAGCAAAACTCGGAAATTGAATCGGCACAAAAATCGGTTGTTCAAAGACTTCCGGTTCCTCAACAATAGGTTCCGATTCGGTTTCGGGTTCCTCAATAATAGGTTCAGTTTCCGGTTCAGTTTCCGGTTCCTCAACAATAGGTTCCGATTCGTTTTCCGGTTCCTCAACAATAGGTTCGGGTTCGGTTTCYGGTTCCTCAATAATAGGTTCAGTTTCCGGTTCGTTTTCCGGTTCCTCAATAATAGGTTCCGATTCGTTTTCCGGTTCCTCAACAATAGGTTCAGTTTCCGATTCGTTTTCTGGTTCCTCAACAATAGGTTCTGGTTCTAGTTCGGGTAGCAGTTCAAATGCCCGGATTTCCATAGAATAGTTATAAGCATCAACTTCATCAACACCATATACGTGAACATGATAGGTTCCTGGTTCGAGTTCATTTAGGCTAATCAGATTTTCATTACCAGATTCAATCAGAACCCCTTCGGCATCATACAGGTCTAATTTTCCCCATTCATATATATTAGGATACAAACGCCAAATGTAGATTCTACCACTTAGTACTCCCGGCTGATTTATCTCAAACTTGAACCAGTCAGAATCACCCGAATGAATACTCAGACTAGACAAATCAATACTCGGCTGACCCGGAGAACTCCATTCATTTTCTGATAGGAAACCCAAATCTGTAGCCATTTCAATACTGTCATTGGGTTCAAAATCATCTGGAATCACTGCCATGGGAGGCTCAATGATTAGAGTATAGTCATGATTCGTTACTCCCTCATCTCCATAAACCTGAACATAGTAAGTTCCAGCGTCAAGTTCCTCTAAACTAATCCGTTCCCCATCATCAGTATTGGAAGTGTTAATCAAGACTCCTTCAGCATCATACAGGGCAAAATTCAGATAGTCACTAGAGTAGTAAGAGTGACTAACTGAGACATAATCACCTCTTCGTCCAAACCTATCTATCTCAAACTTAAACCAATCCGAGTCTACAGAGTGAATACTCAAGAGATTCCAGAAATAAGAGGGAGGATCAAATCCATGTGAGAATACAGAAGTCCACCAATCCTTTGACAAAAATCCCAAATCTGTGGCAGTTTCCATACTATCGTTAGGTTCAAACCTGTCTGGGAATGCCTCTAGGGAAGCCCGAATACTGATGCTATATTCAGGGTTAATTGCTCCGTCATTGCCATATACCTGGATATGGTAAGTGCCAGCTTCCAGTCCTTCTAGGCTGATCGAAGTACCACTGGTTGAATCTTCAATCAAGACTCCCTCAGCATCATACAGGGCAAAATCCAGGTTGTAGCCATAGTATGAGGAAGAGATTGAAACATAATCATAGTTTTCTCCAGTCTCAGTCATATTAAATTTCAACCAGTCTGAGTCTCCAGAGTGAATACTCATACCACTCCATGAACTAGGCGGGTATTCCTCCATTCCATACAAGTAATATTCATAAAATAAAAAGTCATTTTTTGGATATAAGCCTAAATCTGTGGCGGTTTCCAGACTATCGTTAGGTTCAAATTCATCTGGTTCATCTTCGGTCATAGTGATATCCCAGGGAACGTTAATAGAGAGACTGTATTCAGGATTAATAACGCCATCATCACCATAGACCTGAACATAGTAAGTTCCAGCTTCTTGTCCATCTAAACTAATTATAGACCCATTATAACCAATGGCAGTTGTTATCAAGACTCCCTCAGCATCATATAGGGACAAATTGATGGGTTCATAAGAGTAGGAGAAACTAATTGATACGGAATTATTCCATCTTCCGGTTTGAGCGATCGCAAACTTAAACCAGTCGGAGTCTTCAGCATGAATACTGAGACCAGACCAGGTATTATCTTCAGATAGCAACCCTAAATCTGTAGCTGTTTCCAGGCTATCATTTTGCTCAAATTCGTCTGGGGTCATCGTGATATCCCAGGGAGCATCGATCTCAAGCATATAGTTAGGGCTAGTGATGCCTTCATCTCCATAAACCTGGACATGGTAAGTGCCGGCTTCTAATCCTTCTAAACTCATCGAACCCTGAGCATCAATACTGTCACTGGAAGTCTCAATCAAGACTCCCTCAGCATCATACAGGGACAAATTTAGGTTTTCATAATCAGACCAAATTGATAAGTAATGATAATCTCTTCCGGTATTGGCGATCGCAAACTTAAACCAATCTAAGTCTCCATCATGAAGACTGAGGTTACCCCAAACATTCAATTCAGATAGCAACCCTAAATCTGTAGCGGTTTCCCGGCTATCATTGGGTTCAAATTCATCTATTAGAATGATATTGTTGACAGTTTCATTAGGCATTTTAATTTCTCCATGAAACGAAATGTATTGAATACCTATTCATCCCCTCAATCAAAGTGATGGGGAGATTAGGGAAATCGGACATGACAAACCAGACTCAAGATTTCCTTAAACTCCCACCTTGAGTCACGTTTTTTTATATAGATTCAACCCTTGGTTTCTTTGCTGTTAGCCTGAGATGTGGGAGGTATTGATTCACCCCCACCCATAACCCAAGAGGGTTCCGACTTCGATCGCTGTTTCTCTACTTGTCTCTCAAAAGCACGCCGTCTACCAAATTGGTTTGATTATCAGTAGATTAGCTTGATTATATCCTATCTATCGAGTTGGGAAGTTATCCGGTGAATTTTTAAGGAAAATTTAATCATTTTGGCTATGGTAAAGTCATGGGAAAATATATCCTGTCTCAGGGTGCGGCTCTCAATTATTGACACAGTGATAAAATGCGATCGCCTTTGCCGGTAGACCCGCCACCAGTACCCCCACTTAGGAACACAAAAAAAATCCCCAAATTTCGCCGATTTTTCCTTGACAAATCCCCCTAACTTGACCTATAGTAAAAGAATGGGAATCCGTGCCGACATATATAGGGTATTTTAGGGAGTTTGTCGGTGTGTCGTAAGGAAGACTGAAAAGGTTTGTGAACAGTGTTTAAAGGTCGATCGCCTTGAGAAGAAGGGGACAAGGGTACAAGGGAAGGGTTAGAGATAGCGATCGCCAGAAAAGAAAAACAAACGGGGTTTGTGGTTGTCGATTTCTAGGTAGTGGTGGGAGAGGGGCTGGTGCCAGTCACCAAGAAACTCAGTAGCACTCCTGGCGCTATATGTTCCCATGAGTCAATCCCCAAGACAAACTGGGGAGATTTCCTTAAAATAACAGGTAAGGACTAATCTTCAGAGGAGGAGAACCAATCTCATGAGACTTCTACACACAATGCTGCGGGTCGGCAACTTGGATGAGTCACTGAAATTTTACTGTGATATTCTGGGAATGAAACTGCTGCGGCAGAAAGATTATCCAGGGGGAAAGTTTACCCTAGCCTTTGTGGGATATGGGGATGAAGCTGATCATAGTGTCATTGAACTGACCTATAACTGGGGCGTTGATAGCTATAACCTGGGAGACGCTTACGGCCATATTGCCCTCGGTGTGGATGATATTTATAGCACCTGTGAGCAAATTCGGGCAGCAGGGGGTAAAATTAGCCGAGAACCAGGGCCGATGAAACACGGATCAACGGTGATTGCTTTCGTGGAAGACCCAGACGGGTATAAGGTTGAATTGATTCAACTGGGAACCCAGGGATCGGCTGAGGCAAGCAAACAGTTAGCAGTAAACAGTTAAGATCTGAACGGTTAAGGTGATCGATTGCCCATAGTAGGATAAAATCCTTGGGGCAATCGGCTCTGGTAGTCCCCAGAAAAATACATCGGCAACATCTTCTATTTGAGAGTGATAATTCCCCGTTCCCTATTTGGTGTTAATAAGAGTAAGCAATGCAACCGACCGATCCGAGTAAATTTACAGATAAAGCCTGGGAAGCGATAGTAAAATCCCAAGATGTTGCTCGTCGCTTCCAAAATCAGCATTTAGAAGTTGAGCACGTGGCGATCGCCGCCTTAGAACAAAATGGACTCGCTAATAATATATTAGGACGAGCTGGTTTTAACCCCGAACAGGTCCAACAACAATTAGAAGCCTTCACCAAACGACAACCCCGAGTCGGAACTATTGACCATCTGTACCTAGGTCGTGGGTTAGAATTAATGTTAGATACCGCTGAAGCGACGCGGTCCGCATGGCAAGACCGCTACATTGCTGTTGAACACCTGATTATTGCCCTAGCAGAAGATGATCGCGTCGGTCGTAGGATTTTGGGAAATGGAAACCCGACCAGCGCCAGACCAGGAAGACCAGGGTTCGATCGCCCTACCAATGACTCCAAAGCTACAGTCCGGGAGAAACTCGAAGAAGCCATCAAATCCATGCGCGGCAGTGCTAAAGTTGACAACCAGAACCCGGAAAACAGTTATGATGCCCTGAGTAAGTATGGGCGAGATTTAACCGAATTGGCTAAATCTGGGAAACTGGACCCAGTGATCGGACGGGATGAAGAAATTCGCCGGGTGGTGAGTTGTCTGTCCAGGCGAACCAAAAATAATCCGGTGTTAATTGGAGAACCGGGAGTCGGTAAAACAGCGATCGCCGAAGGCCTGGCCCAACGCATTGTTAACGGAGATGTGCCAGAGTCCCTCAAAAACCGCCAGTTGATTTCCCTGGATATGGGTAGTTTAATCGCAGGAGCCAAATATAGGGGGGAATTTGAAGAAAGACTGCGATCGGTATTGCGGGAAGTAACCCACTCTGACGGTCAAATAGTCCTATTTATTGACGAACTCCATACCGTGGTGGGGGCCGGAGCCGGTTCTGGAGGTTCGGGAATGGATGCCGGAAACCTGCTTAAACCTATGTTAGCCCGGGGAGAATTGCGCTGTATCGGTGCTTCTACCGTTGATGAATACCGTAAGCATATCGAAAAAGACCCAGCCCTAGAAAGGCGATTTCAACAGGTCTATGTTGATCAACCTAGTCCAGAGAATACAGTATCAATTCTGCGGGGGTTGAAAGACCGTTACGAACGCCATCACGGGGTCAAAATTACGGATTCGGCATTGGTGGCGGCGGCTATGCTGTCAGCCCGATATATTAGCGATCGCTTCCTTCCTGATAAGGCGATCGACCTAGTAGACGAAGCCGCCGCCCAGTTGAAAATGGAAATCACCTCCAAACCTGTAGAGTTAGAACAAATTGAGCGCCGCCTCATGCAGTTGGAGATGGAAAAACTCTCCGTGGAGGGGGAAAGCCCAAGAAGTACACCTCTACGGCCAGGGGAACAAGATCGAAGTGCTGATATCGGTTTAAATCTGCGTATCCAATCCTTACTCGAAGAAATTAACACCCTCAAAGACAAGCAGAAAACTTTATCATCCCAGTGGCAGGGTGAAAAGGAACTCCTCGAAGCTATTAACCGCCTCAAAGAAGAAGAAGAAAAACTGCGGGTGCAAATTGAACAAGCCGAACGTGCCTATGATCTCAATAAAGCAGCCCAGTTAAAATACGGCCGCTTAGAGACCGTTCACCACGACCGAGAGGCGCGGGAGGCAGAATTGTTAAAATTGCAGGCTCAGGGGTCTTCCTTGCTGCGAGAGCAGGTAACAGAAGCCGATATTGCTGCCATTGTCGCTAAATGGACGGGGATTCCCGTTAATCGCCTGTTGGAGTCCGAACGACAAAAATTATTGCAATTGGAATCCCATTTACATCGCCGGGTAATTGGTCAGCAGCAAGCCGTGGAGGCTGTATCTGCCGCTATCCGCCGCGCTAGGGCGGGGATGAAAGACCCCGGACGGCCTATCGGTTCGTTTCTGTTTATGGGACCGACAGGGGTGGGTAAAACTGAGTTGGCTAGGGCTTTGGCGGAGTTCCTCTTTGACAGCGAGGAAGCTATGATTCGCATTGATATGTCGGAATATATGGAAAAACACGCTGTCTCTCGGTTGGTGGGTGCGCCTCCGGGATATGTGGGCTATGACGAAGGCGGACAACTATCAGAAGCTGTGCGCCGCCATCCCTATTCAGTGATTCTATTTGATGAGGTAGAAAAAGCTCATCCTGATGTCTTTAATATCCTGTTACAAGTTTTGGATGATGGCAGAATTACTGACTCCCAAGGACGGTTGGTCGATTTCCGCAATACTGTCATTGTCATGACTAGCAATATTGGCGGTGAGTATATTCTGGGGGTGGCGGGGGATGACTCTCGCTATGGGGAAATGTCTGCTTTGGTTATGCAGGCTTTGCGATCGCATTTCCGACCGGAATTTTTGAATCGGGTAGATGAAATTATCCTCTTCCATACCCTCAGTAAAGCTGAATTGCGCGATATTGTCGCCATTCAAATGCAGCGCCTCCAAAGACTTTTGGCTGATCAAAAAATTGCTCTGGAGTTATCACCTGCTGCTATTGATCATGTGGCTGATGTGGGTTACGATCCCGTTTATGGGGCTAGACCTCTGAAACGCGCCATTCAACGGGAGTTGGAAAATCCCATCGCTAACCTGATTTTAGAGCAGAAGTTTGTCACGGGCGATACTATTGAAATTAACCTGAAAGATGGAACACTGACTTTTGCTCATCCCTCCAACACGCCAGAAGCCCAATTAAATCAGGGTGAGTTGGCTATGTTACCAGTGGCAGTCAACAACCCAGGTGATGATAATTAATCCATCATTATCCCCATCTTTCAGAGGGCGGGTTGATTAGTCTTCTGACCCCTAGCCGAGGATAAGCGCGAAACCCGCCCCTAATTGTCCATAATCTATTGTTGATATACGGAAATCCGAATCATCTCATGGGGGTGATCCATGCCCATGATGTCATGGCGATCGCCCAAGATCAGGAAATGATAACTATCTATATGTGAGAAATAACGCCCATGACCGTACTTGAACAGGGAACAATCACGATCCATACTGAAAATATCTTCCCGATCATCAAGAAATCTCTCTACACTGATCATGAGGTATTCTTGCGGGAATTGGTCTCTAATGCGGTAGATGCGATCGCTAAATTAAAAATGGTAGCCCGCACCGGGGAATATTCTGGGGATATCAGCAACCCAGAAATTACCATTGCGATCGACAAAGACGCTAAAACCCTATCTGTTAGTGATACTGGTATCGGTCTCACCGCCGACGAGATCAAAAAATATATTAACCAAGTCGCCTTTTCCAGCGCCGAAGAATTTATCCAAAAATACCAAGCCACTGACGGAGAATCCATCATCGGCCACTTTGGTCTAGGATTTTACTCCTCATTCATGGTAGCCAAACAAGTAGAGATCGACACCCTCTCCTACAAAGAAGGCGCAGAAGCCGTCCATTGGACCTGTGACGGTTCCCCAGAATTCAAATTAGAAGATTCTGCCCGCACTACCCGTGGCACCACCGTCACCCTCACCTTGATGGATGATGAATTAGAGTATCTCGAAACCAGTCGCATTCAGCAACTCATTAAAACCTACTGCGACTTTATGCCCGTCCCCATTATTATGGACGGCGAAACCATCAACCGCCACACAGCGCCCTGGCGTGAGTCTCCCAATAACCTCACCAAAGAAGATTACTTAGACCTTTATCGTTATCTGTATCCCTTCCAAGAAGAACCCCTGCTGTGGGTTCACCTGAACACTGACTATCCCTTCATTGTTAACGGTATTCTCTACTTCCCCAAACTGCGGCCTGATGTTGATGTGACCCAGGGCAATATTAAACTATTTTGTAATCAAGTTTTTGTCAGCGACCACTGCGAGGAAATTATCCCCAAATTCCTGATGCCTTTGCGGGGTGTAATTGATAGCACCGATATTCCTTTGAATATCTCCCGTAGCGCCCTACAAACTAACCGCACTGTCCGCAAAATTGCTGACTATATCGCCAAAAAAGTAGGCGATCGCCTCAAAGAAGTATATCGAGACAATCGCCAAGAATATATCCGTTGTTGGCAGGATGTTGGTACTTTTATCAAGTTCGGTTCCCTCAATGACGATAAATTTAAGAAACAGGTAGAAGAGATTCTCATCTTCCGCAGCACTTATAAACCCCCCACTGAGTCCGGGGAAGCTCAAACCCCAGAAGTACAAGTCCAAAGCGAAGATGGGGATGTTTGGGAAGAAGTGAAAACCGAGAAATCCTTTAGCACTGATGAACAGGGACGCTATTATACTACCCTCAGTGAATACCTAGAACGCAATAAATCCCGCCACGAAAATCGGGTTTTTTACTGCACCGATGAAGCTGCCCAATCTACATACATAGAACTGCACAAAAGTCAAGGTTTAGAAGTGCTATTCCTCGACTCATTTATCGATACCCATTTTATCAGTTTCTTAGAGCGGGAACACTCAGAGGTTAAGTTTTTGCGGGTAGACTCAGAACTTGATGAGACCCTCATTGAAAAAGATAAGCCAGCCGAAATTGTTGACCCCAAAACTAATAAAACCCGCAGCGAACAAATTAAGGAGTTATTTGAGAAGTCCCTCAATAAGCCACGGGTGAATATTCGCACCGAATCCCTAAAATCCGAGGATACCCCGCCCGCCATGGTTTTACTACCGGAAGCCATGCGCCGTTTACAGGATATGACCGCCTTATTGCAACAGCAGAAAGCTGATTTCCCCGAAGACCATATTTTACTGGTAAATACCGCCCACCCTCTCATTCAAAATCTCACTAATTTAAGTCAGGGTAGCATTATTCAAGCAGGCGGTTCTTCCCCCTCGGAAGAGTTGGCAAAAATGATTTGTCACCATGTTTATGACTTAGCATTAATGGCTCAAAAAGGCTTTGATGCTGAGGGAATGAAGGATTTTGTTGAACGTTCTAACCATGTTTTAACTCGGTTAACAGAACGCGCCATGTAAACATTTAGGGGACAATTCACGAATTGTCCCCACCGTCAATTGTCTTGATAGGGGGAATTTGGTTACATATCCTGGTCATGATCACACCGAAAGGTTAAAATCTTTAATAAAGCCGGATTAGATTTAACCAACCCTATGGATACAAAAGCATTTAGACGTTCACTCCAACAGTCAGATACCTACCACCGCAAAGGCTTCGGTCATCAGGAAGAGGTGGCGGGGGTTATGGACAACGCCTACCAAAGTAGCTTAATTCAACAAATTAGACAAAATAACTATATCCTTACCCAGGGTAATGTGACCATCCGGTTAGCAGAGGCTTTCGGCTTCTGCTGGGTTGTTGAAAGTGCTGTGTCTATGGCTTACG
>NZ_PKGG01000192.1:0-10551 GCF_046480465.1 Arthrospira sp. PCC 8006 | reverse complement strand
AGCAACACGTTAGGACGTAAAGTGGACGTACTGGGCAACCAGAAAAGGAAAAGCAATCGACACGCCARCAARGGTAGCAAAACTACTCAAGAAGCAAAAAGGCARGTGTACCTGGTGTGGGCAATACTTTACCCCATCAGACATAGTTGAAATAGACCACATTGTACCTCGAAGTCTCGGCGGAAAGGACGAATACAAGAATCTTCAACTACTACACCGCCACTGTCACGATGATAAGACGGCACTTGATAACGCTAAAGCTGTATCCCTCACAATGGAGCAATCAGACTAGGAGCCGTGTGAGGCGAAAGTCTCACGCACGGTTTTGTATGGGAGGGGGAGATGGCGACATCTCTCTCGACCCCTACTAGGCGGGGTCAAATTTAATCTGTAGGGACTATGGTTGTTTCCCAGTCCTTACAGACCCTTGGAGCCTGCACCGCAGGAAAGCCATTTCATCTACCCCTACAGGACTGACATCCATTCATTAAAGCATTATTAAGGCATTATTACATTTTTTAACGGGCTGTTTTGACACTCCCCGCTCTAAAGAGACGGGGATTCTTGGTTCGCGCGACTCGCCATTAGACCGCAGGTTCGCACCAACAGCCCAAGAGGGCCAATCTCCCCAAGCGTAATTTCCGGCGTGCCCCGCCGTAGCTAGTCCGCGTTTTAGGATATTCACTGCCGCATTGTGCGAGACGTTTAGGAGTTAAATAGGGCTGCAATGCCTGAAATAGCCTCCTAGTGGGACTTCTACTCCTTGGTTGAATATAAGGAGTGCGCCCTGACCATCCGATAACTATCTATGTGTCTCAACATCTGGAGACCCCCAGATAAGGCAGAGAGACTCAAGGTCAAGACAGAAAGCTAGAACGATGGAGTTGTGACCCACCTAGTATAGCAGAAAGTTGAGAGTAACGGCGATAGCCACCCCCAGTTTCAGGATTCACAATTCTGGGATTGAAGCGGGGAACGGAAGGCTCCGAGGTGTAACCTAACACCAGAATCGAGACCACTGCCAACCATCGATGATTAGGGAAACCGAATGTCCGGCTTGAACCATCGTAAAGTGTGAGTAGCGAAAACAGGTTGATACGCTGCGATCAAAGAGTAAGGGGAAAAGTGGAAAGTAATGATATTACCCAGAAGTAACGAAAGTTATGCACAGACCTTTAAAGTACCCCGGTGGACAGGACAAATCTAAAGATGGAATGCCCGCATAGATGGAACGTTTAAACCCCTCATTGGCTCTGCTAATAAACAAGTGAGCAATATTACTCACAAGTAGTAGTGAAAAGTGTAAGCGTATGCCTTTAAGGGGAAAGGATGTGACTGAAAGCTAATGCCTAATTGTAATGGTTAGGATATGCCCACTAGTCACGGTGTGGATATAGATACTGCGATAAAGTAGGGGCTTAATAGCGAAAGCGAGTTTAAAGACTACGCATGCAAATAGCTTTGAAAGTTGAAGTACAAAAGCAAGGGGTAGTAACCTTGTTCCCAATGACAAAAGGGGTATCCACATCAGGAGCCGTATGAGGTGAAAGTCTCAAGTACGGTTTGGAATTGGAGTTGGGGAAGGTGACTTCCCTTTCGACCATAACAACATCGCGCGCGGCTAGATATCCACAGTGCGAACAAATATGTGTTCTTTCTGATAGGGTTTTCTTCACCACTTGACCGCAGTTTGAGCATTCTTGGCTGGTATAGTGAGCTGGCACAGCTACCGTGACCTTGCCATATTTAACGCCAAAATACTCTAGCCAACCGCGAAAAGTAGACCAACCCGCATCATAAATAGATTTAGCTAGTTTTCGATTTCTTACCAGCCCTTTGACAATGAAGCTCACCCCACCCGCCCAAGGCAGGTGGGGGTGTCGGTGCTAACCTCGAACTGTGCTAGTCCACAGGTCACACAAACAAGCCCAGCTTCTAGGCGATCGCCCTCGAACGTTGGATCGAGGGCTCCTCACTGTCCTTTCGGCGAGTGAGCTGAAGAATGCCTCGTGCAGCAATATTGAGCGCCCCATTGAGGTCTGCATTGTATCGCTTGCCCGAGGAAAATTTAGCCAGAGCATAGTTSTTGGAGTCTCGCCCTTTCGACTCCACTACCGTCATAAGCCAACTTTTAGGTGGAGCTACGACATCAATGACCTTACCGCCTATCTCTTGCCACTTCATCTCAGTCAAATCTCGAATCATACCTTTAAGCCATCCATGAAAGCGTTGGCGAAGGTTAGAGCGCTTGCGCCCCCCCCTTAGCTTTCCATCCTTTCAGGTTCTCAAAGACAATAGCATCGGCATTGAACTGTTGGGCAATCTGCACGATACGCTTCGAGACAATTTGCCCAATTTGACGGTTGATATTACGGCATTTGCGGTAGGTATGAGAGCAGAAGCCTTTCTGGAGACTTCCACCTAGCCCCATCGTCTTACTAGCTCGTTTAGATACCGATTTCAGCCGCTTATCTCGACGGTCGCCGTTCCGCTGGACGCAGGTTCGAGCGGCTGCGGCGACTTCGTCTATGTCTCTGGCTGGGTGAATAAACTCCCGATAGGTTACAGTGCCGTCAAAATTCACGACTGCCACAGTAGCGGTGGTGTTGATACCCAGGTCAACACTTACAACTCGACCCTCTCCCTCCCGTTGAGGTGGATGACACTCAAATGGAACTGAGAGATGACAAGTCCTCTTTTGCTCATTGAAGATAAGGGACGGTGACAGCAGCTTGGTAGGGGTCGAGAGGGAAGTCACCTTCCCAAACTCCCATACAAAACCGTGCTTGATACTTTCACATCACACGGCTCCTGATGTAGATACCCCTTTTGACATCGGGAACAGGGTTACCACCCCCTGCTTTCGTACTTCAACTTATAGAGCTATATGCACACGATAGTCTTTAAACTCGCTTTCGCCATTAAACTCTTGTTGATTGCAGTATCTATATCCACACCGTGACTAGTGGGCATATCCTAACCATTACAATTAGGCCTTAGCTTTCAGTCACATCCCTTCCCCTTAAAGGCTTACGCTTACACTTTTCACTACTGTGCAGGTACATCCTGCCACTTGAGAGCCAATGAGGGGTTTAAACGTTCCATATATGCGGGCATTCCATCTTTAGATTCGTCCTATCCACCGGGGTACTTTAAAGGTCTGTGCACAACGAAACGTTGCTTCTGGGTAGCTGCAACAAACTCCCACTTTTCCCCTTACTCTTTGAGCGCAGCGTATCAACCTGTTTCGCTACTCCGTAGTTACGATGGTTCAAGCCGGACATTCGGTTTCCCTAATCTTGGATGGTTGGCAGTGGTCGAGTTAGAGGTAGGTTCCTCTGTTACGCCTTCCGTTCCCCGCGTCAATCCTAGGATTGTGATTCCTAAGATTGGGGGTGGCTACCGCCGTTACTCTCAACCTTGCTTTATACTCAAGGGGGTCACAACTTCCCTCTTTCTTCCGCTCAGTCTTGACCTTGAGTCTCTCTGCCTTTATCTGGTCTCGCACCCAGATGTTGGAACACATATATAGTTATGGGATTGTCAAGGTTTCTTAACTTTCACATCAAGTCCTTTATATTCCATCAAGGGGTGCAAGTCCCASCAGGCAGTTATTTCAGGTATTGCAACCCTATTTCATGCCTGAACATCTCGCACGTTGCTGTCCACGGTATGCCGTTCTCGTAGGCTGGTTATGCCAACGTTTGTCCAGACCCCATCGGTTCCGTTAAAGACCTTGATTTCGATGCGGTCATAGCCAGGTCGTTTATAGCAATTACCTCGATACAGGGTCGGATAACAGCCACTGTTGGGATTGAGGACGGGAGGTTTGGCATCCCGACGTTGACGAGTTCCCGATTGCCATTCCCGATATCGGGTCATGTAGCTACTGACTTGGCCAGCGGCGAAGACGATGGCAGCCCTTCGATAGTAGCTGGGGAACTTGTAAAAGGTCTGGTCAAATTGCCAGTATTTGGGGTTGGGGTTCTTGGCGGTTTGGTGAATCAGTTTCTCAACGGCTAGAACCCGTTTTTGACTCGATAACCCTCCGATAGACGGCCAATGGGTTAAGAGAATTCCCATCAAATGCCGACAGACACCTAGGGAGACCTCAACCGTTTGGCTCAGAAGCACTCGCGCTGCTGCTGTCGGGTTAAGATTCCATCGGTCTGTACGGATGATTGATGTGGTTTGTGCCATCACGCGCTTGTTACCCCAAGGCTTGTCAGATCGGCAGATCCTTTGCCCCCACCTGCCGTTCGGCGAGGTGGGGGAATGCGTCGCTATTTTTGTTCAAACACTTATCTACGAAATTAAGATAGTCCTCCCGAAACCGACTTTGATCAAATTGACTCGCATGAGTTCGGATAATTTCCGGATGAAATTGCCCATTGAGACTTTCAAAGACTTGGACTGTCTCCATTAAACCTGTTTCTGTTTGCGGCGTAAATAATAACCCTGTCCCGGAGTCGGGATATTTACGAATATCTCGCACGGTTTCTGTCGCGCCTCCTACTCCATAGGCGATCGCAGGTGTTCCGCAAGCCATGGCTTCTACGATCGCCATTCCAAAGTCTTCGCAGGCGGCATAGACAAATGCTTTGGCTTTGGACATATATTCCCCTACTGCCTGATCACTTTGCCAACCTAAAAGCTGGATATTGTCTTTGGCAATTTTCTTGATGCGATCGCATTGAGGACCTGTACCAATTACTACCAGCGGATAACCCAATTCGTTAAAGGCTTTGACAATTAGGGAAATTTTCTTATAACTCACCAGACGGCAAACGGTCAGATAAAAATCTTCTTTTTGGGCCTGAAATTTCATATTGTCCATCGCCACCGGGGGATAAATTACCTTCGCCTCACGACGGTAACATCGCCATATCCTCCGAGCCGTATGTTGAGAGTTAGCAATAAAATAATCAACCCGGTTGGCTGAAATCACATCCCATTGCCGTAGTTGGTGCAGCAACACACGGGTTAACATACCGGGGACTCCTGAGCCGACAGAGCTACCTCTGAGATAGTCAAAGGTGAGATCCCAAGCATAGCGCATGGGAGTGTGACAATAGCAAATATGCCTTTGCCCTGGCGTTGTAATCACTCCCTTGGCTACAGCATGGGATGAAGATAAAATTACGTCATACTCCCGCAGGTCTAACTGTTCGATCGCTAACGGTAATAGCGGTAAATATTTCTGTACACCATTTCTCGCCCAGGGAAAGTTCTGTAAAAATGTGGTCCCAATCTTTCGCCCATATAGATAACTCTCAGGATTACTTGATTCAAAATCAATCAGCGCATAAACTTGGGCATCAATATGCTTGAGAATTTCTCGCACCACTAACTCTGACCCCCCTGTGGCTTTCGGCGTTAACCATTCATGGACCAGAGCATACTTCAACGACACAACAGATATCTAACCCCTAATGCCTTCAGAATTTACTATCTCACAGGGCGGAAATTAATTGTGAACTGTGTTAAGTTTTTTAACCACCCCCCCCCGACCCAAACCCTGGACTCACACCCGTGGCTGTTGGAGAAATCACTTTCCACTTGGTCCCCCATAGCCGTTTCTCACCCTCTATTTAGTGGTAGCTTGGCGATTATTTAACATAGTGCGATCGCACCTATTGGGACAGCCATATCATTATGCGATCGCCTCTGATATTTGACCATGAAGCGAAATTAAACTATGATGAAAAACCACAGAAGTAATTAACTATTATGGCTAACAATTAGACAAGTTTAACCGTCACTTAATAGTTACTTTAGCTTGTCCGATTTCACAAGTAATTCCTTGATGACACCAACCCGCTCCTATCAGATCATTAAACATCACATCTACATCAACTACAGAGACTTTAAATTCGGCATTTGGCGGCGCACTGACGCTAAATCTGCATAGATAAGAATTGGGACAGTTAGGGTTACCAATATCGTCCGGTGTAGAACCATCAGGAAGACAAACAGTTCCCAATCTTTCGTTATACAAACAAATTGCCAAATCCGGGGCTCCATTTAATATATCCCAAGACTCATTGTTATATTTGGTCTGTTCCACTTCAACATCAACGGCTATTCTCTCAGCATGAGACGGTTCAGGAAAGCCGAATACAATTAAAACTAACAGGACTAAACATAACACATAACTCCTGAATAAATTCCCGAAATCCCAGGGTTGATAAATGCCTTTATTTCCTAGTAATTTGGCTAGTGGCGATCGCCGATATTTAAGGTTAATTTGATGCAGTGTATACATTGAATTTCACCGATTTCTAGTTAGTGTTACTATCATTCTGCCAGCACAACCCGCCACTGACAGCATACCCCCTATTGGAGAGGGTAGCTGATCGCGGAACGGCTGTACAAGACGCGAACCCAATCCTCTCTCAGGCAGTATACACTCTCCGCTGACATCATAAATCTAAAGATTTTCCCATCATTATTCCCAGTAAAAAACCCAGAATTTTAAGATTAATTTAACAATTGCTGAAACCGACGAATCAAAGCCTGTCAATTGTCAATCCCCAACCCCCAACCCCAAGAAATCCCCACCCCAAAGCGATCGCACCTTTTTATCCTCCCAAATAGCCATCTCCCACCCTCTCTTTAGTGGTAGATTAGGGATTATTTAACATAGTGCGATCGCTCCTATATGCTACTTGATTAATCATGTAATACACCCCACGCAGTCCCTCTCCCACCTGGGGAGAGGTATTGAGGCTTAGGGTAATATTTTCAGCCAATTCCCAACAACCTGTCATCTCCAATTCCACCTCAATTAATCGCGTTTTTTCGGGTTACTTTTACTCATTTCTTGACTCAAAGATTCTAAACTCAAAAATTCATCATTATCATCGATTTGTGATGATGATTCATTTTCCGCCTGTTCAAAACTGCTCAAGAGATCATCAAGAGTTACATCATAATCACCCCATTCCGTCAAAGAATTATCTGATACAGTTGCCGATTTTTCGGGTTTGCCCGCCGAATTAGAAGCAGCAGAACGCGATATTTTAAGACTCGAATTTAGCTCGCCAAACAAGTTATCAAAAGTAATCATTTCCTCCTCAGAAGGCATAGAAATCGGTTGATAATCCTCCCCGGAATCTTCAGCTAAGATATCTTCAATCTCATTAGATTCCGGGCTCTCTAACCTAGCCAATTCTGCCTCTAATTGTTCCAGGGTACTCTGATCAACTAACAGCCGAGAATCCATCGATTCATCATCATCGCTATCATCATCAACACCCGGAAGCAAATTCTCATCAGGAGAAGCATAGATAAACTGTTCATCCTCCTTTAAATTGGGTTCTTCAAAGATATTACTAAAATCTTCAAAAGTATCCTGACTAGCAGATGGAGAAGCCTTTTGATTGGGCGTGTCTCTATTCATCTCTACTGGCTGATTTTGATTGATATTTTCGCTCAAAATATCGTCATCCTCCCAGAGAAGTTCCTGAGCATCATCTGGCTGTAAACTTCCGTATAAATCTAATTCTTCCGACATAGAGAAGCCATCAAACGGGTCTGACTGGCTACCATTTCCACCCCCCGCAGAAGATACATTTCTCCGAGTTTCTCTCGCCACTGGTAGCTCTTCCTCTGGGGTATCCTTAAACAAATCTTGAGTATCCAACCTCAGATCTTCCTCATCAGGTTCTGATTCTGATAAATCTGTAGATGTCTCTGTAGATGTCTCTGAGGTATCCCCAAATAAATCCTCAGCATCCCAACCCCCATCATCTACCGATTCAGGAGAGATATCAGCAGCAGTTTCCGCCACTATATCATCACTATCATCAGCCTCATCATCACCGAATAAATCAGCATCCCAATTCCCCTCATCTACCGATTCATGGGGGATATCAGCAGCAGTTTCCGCGACTATATCCTCTTTTGGTTCCGGTCGTGGTTTTGATTCGATGGGAGTTTCGGAAACTCTAGTGGGTAAGGGAAGTTCCACCCCCGCAAAAGGAAAGAAATCATCGTGATCGCGAACAGAAGATATCTCTGGAGACGGTTGAGTTTGGGGAGTCATAGCCACCCCCTGCTGACCGATCGCATTAGGTTGAACCGTGGGAGTAGCCGGTCTAGTTTGTCGATCATCTAGGTGTATAGAAGATTGAAGTTGAGAGGTTGTAGCTTGACTCAACTGCTGGGTGAGATAATTAATCCAAGCCGAAAAAATCACCTCTCCCTGTTGTCCCAAACCGTGCATTTTCTCAATATTTTGGGACAGAGATTCCTGATAGGTTTGTAAATTGCTTTGTAGGGCCTCAAAAATGACACTTAAACTAGAATCAAGGGTCATCAGCATCTGATCAGACTGAGCCTGTAGAGTCCGCATTTGTTCCAGTCGTTGGGCTGGAGTGAGTCGGGGTAACATCTTAGAAGTTTCCAACTCCTCAGCATAGTCCCCACCAGCATCAGAGAAAACCCTTACATCGCCACTGTTTGCGCCTTCACCTCGTCCACGACTCAAAGCCGTGAGGGAAGACTCACTGGGGGTAGTCTCAACAGTATCCCCCAACAGTAGCGCATTAAGCACCTGTTCCTCAAGGTTACTCAGGGTTTCGCTGACACTCTCAGTCAGACTTTCCTGAAGACGATTCATCAATTCTTGCAGGAACTCTGTAATAATTTGTTGCTGTTCGTGGGATTGGTCAGCTGAGAGCAGATTTTCCTGTCGCCGCAATTCTAAAGCTCTGATATCCTGTAATAGTAGTTGTCGCTCATGGCGTAATTCTTCCACCTCAGACTTTAGCAAAGCCGAAAGTCGCGATCGCAAATAACCCATTTCTTCGCGCAAGGCTTGCCAAAAATTCTGCTGTTGGGACTCCGAAAGAGATGATGGGTCAGCGGAACCTGTAGATCTCAGGGACAATGAAGAGTCATCAATATCTTGTTGAAGAGATACGAGATAATTCCGAACACGCTGCAAAACTTGACGGGCGCGGGTCACGGTTTCCCCAAAAGCCACCCAAGGTAGGCGGGGGCTGGGTTGACTCAGTACCTCGTCAATTTCAGCAATAAGAGTCTGAATTTGATCCTGATGAGAAGTCAAGGGAGGGACCTCAATTTACTAGCGTTTGACGAGAAAATTTAACCGGGATATCAATATAGTTTGAGTTTCAATAGTCCAGATTTAACCTTTAAAATAGTGTTCCAATGAGTAAGCGTAGCTCGATGCTTGGCCAAAAGTTAGGGATAACCACCCCCAGGCCCGATTTGTAAGTGAACATCCAATTTAGGTTAATTTTGCTAGGATACAGTGATTTTGACTCTATATCCCTTTAAAATGATAACCTGCCTGTGCCAATCTAGTTCCCAACTCATCCCTGGTTAGTCTACCTGTGTAGGCTTATGCCCTCAATTATAATGAAAGCCAATCTTGGATTAAATCCATAGTCAAACCTTAGCTATTGTAGTTAAGTACATCGAAACCCCACAATAATAGTGGTATCGTTTGACTAAAGTTGGCTCTGTGAATGGTGACAGTGAATTGTCTATTGGACAACTCCTGCTAACTAGCCACGGATAAGCGCTAATTTCAAACATCATAGCCCAATGGAAGATCGGTACTTCTCCCGCGAGTCACAATCAGATATCACCCGGATGATTCTCTCGACTGCCTTTTTTGAGGGTTTACCTGAGGAGGTAGCCGAAAGAGCCACCTCTCATGTGGTGGGTCGAAGCCACCCCCCCAATCAAGTGATTTTGCTGGAGAATGATTGGGGTAGCTCAGTATATTTTATCTTAGATGGTTGGGTCAAAATTAGGACCTACAACCTTGATGGTAAGGAAGTCACCCTCAATATTTTGGGGAAAGGTGAATTATTTGGAGAAATGGCAGCCCTTGATGAAGTCCCCCGATCAACAGATGTAATCACCCTCGCCCCAACCATGATTGGCAATATGCCAGCTCAGGATTTTGTCCAACTGATTAACACTGAACCATTGGCAGGTATTAGGTTGGCTCAGTTAATGGGCCGCCGTCTACGTCAAGTCAATCGGCGGTTACGGTTGCGTGAGTCAGATAGTGCTTCACGAGTGGCAGATATTTTGCTGTTTTTGGCGGAGGGACAAGGAAAAACCACAGAATCAGGAACCACAATTCCTAATTTACCCCACCGAGAACTCAGCAGTTTGAGCGGACTAGCTCGGGAAACGGTCACTCGGGTACTCAGTAAACTTGAGAAAAAGGGATTAATTCATCGCGATCGCGATCTTCTCAGCATTCCCGATGTTCACGCCCTAGAGAGGATGTTGGTTTAACAATAGGTTAGCGGTCTTGGTCCTACCATGGCCCTGCCTAACCTCGTCCGTGATTTAAACTTGATAGCATGAGTGATTTTTCTAACCATAGCCCCCAACCTTCCCCTAAAACATCCGATCGCTTCCCTTCTGTGTCCCCCCTCGTTATGGTGGAAACAGCATTTCTCGCATCTACCGCCAGTTTGATTTGGTTTATCAACTACTACTTTCCCCTCGGTCCTCTGTTGCGAGTCTTTTTCTCCCTACCTATTGCCTTACTATATTTGC
>NZ_PKGG01000493.1:0-818 GCF_046480465.1 Arthrospira sp. PCC 8006 | reverse complement strand
CATTCCCGGAAGAGAAGAGTGGACCCTGATTCTCAACAAAAACTACGATCAGCATTTGGCTGATGACTACGATGAAGAGGAAGACGTACTCAGGCTTACTGTCACTCCTGAGACTTTGGAAGACGAGGTGCTCAGATTGACTTATGAAGTAGAAGTAGCTTCAGGTGAGCATGGTTTTATACATATGAGTTGGGATGATATCAAAGTGAGCTTGCCGGTGAGAAGGAAGTAAATTGTAGATTTGAGATTTTAGATTTTAGATTTTAGATTTTAAAAAACCGCTAGGTATGCACCTAGCGGTTTTTTGCTTTTTTTTGATATTATTATCCGATTAATCTAGACCCATGTTCAAATCGGTCAGCGGTCTAATTGCCGATCTTGATTATCCGCATATTTACCAGTAGAATCTAAATAGGGCGTGCTGAAAAACGCCAACTGAAGAATAAATGCTTTAAATTTTGATGAATACCCCGTTTGTCAGGTATTTTCTTTTTAAGCAGGTGCACGCTTATTCAATGTTATAGCTTGATTTCCGTGCTCCTTAAAATTTTAAAATTCGAAATTTTAAGGCTAGCCTCAGGCATACCATCTTCTTCATTGGGCTCACTCGAAGTATAAGCATACATCTTCATTCGCCCGCTTTGAATCTGGCATACCTGAGACTTTTTCAGCAAGCCCTAAATAATGGAACAAACCTATGATTTCTAGCCAATCCCGATAAACCGGGACAAGTTATCCATGAATAACTTGTTCGCTGAGGAGGATCCAATATCTATTAGTATCGGATTTATATAGGCCCTTATTTAAATTAGCTAGTA
>NZ_PKGG01000113.1:0-16517 GCF_046480465.1 Arthrospira sp. PCC 8006 | reverse complement strand
TAACGGTAGAACGGTGTTTGTAAAGAATCGGTCAAATACCAATGTATATCTAATATTTGACCCTACAGGTGATAGCGTGTCAGACGCTGCATTTTCGGTTAAGCCAGGTGATACCATCTCAATAACGTGGGGTAGAACTAAGTAAGTTACAGGCGATAGCAGAATCTAACGCTAGTATCAGCGTTACAATTATCGAATATATCGATATGTAATCATCAAATAAATGGCTAGTATTAAGTTATTAGCCATTTAATTAAGTAATCAATATAGAGGCAGTTATGACTAATTTCAACATTTACTCTAGTAAGTTTGGGCAATCAACCGATGACTTGCCAGAAGGTGAAGTTAATCTGTATTTAACTAATGAACGGATACAAGCAGTTATTGACTCAAATACGTATAACGTTGAACCTCGCATCTCTATAGAACCTACCCTTTCAACTCAGTTTGGTAAATCCAACACACGCTACAATGGTGAAGAATGGATAACAGAACCTGTAACAGACACTTACACTGTTACTAGAGCATCTACGGCAACGTATGTAGACGCAGCAGGCAGGATTCGTACAGCCGCAGTGAATAAGCCTAGATACACATTTAATCCTGAAACGGGTGAACGGTTAGGGTTGTTGGTGGAGGAACAGAGGACTAATTTGGTATCGTGGAGTGAGGATTTTGATAATGCGACTTGGACAAAAACACGAGCAAGTATTACGCCAAATGTAATTGTTGCGCTTGATGGAAATTTAACTGGTGACAAGTTAGTTGAGGATTCAAGCACAAACACCGCCCACCATGTAAATCGTACATTTTCTGCAACATCTGGGACAACATATACATTAACCATATATGCTAAAGCCGCAGAACGCTCGATTCTTGTAATTGCATTTGCCACTCAATTTCCCGCCAATTCTTTCGCAAATTTCAATTTACTGACTAGAGCAATTACAGCAGGAGGAGGACTTGTTTCTTCATCAGTAACGTCTATGGGAAACGGATGGTATAGATGCTCAATTACCTCAACAGCATCATCAACTGCTACTGCAACAATAGTGCATTACTTGAATAATGGGTCTAGCATTCTTTACACAGGTGATGGCATTTCAGGTATCTACATTTGGGGTACACAACTAGAAGCATCATCAACACCATCCCCTTACACCCCTACTCAAGCCACCAGCGTAACACGTGCTTCTGATGCGGTTAGTCGAGTGTTGGGGGATGAGTTTAACCCGAGTGAAGGTAGTTTTTATATAGAATATACACCAAACAAGTTGACAGGAGTTGGTGCTATTTTAGGTACTAATTCAGATAATACCAACTTGATACTTCACGGCGACGACAGTGCAGGTTTCGGTATAGACACTAGAACTGTGTCTGGTGGTGTGTTGACTTATTCATCACCCTTAATAACTAGATTGGACGCACCATCATTTAAGATATTATCTGTTTTAGAGCAAGGTCGGCAAAAGTTATTTATTAACGGTGATAAAGTGGTTGATGCACCTAATACAGTAACATCTTATCAACCTATTTCTGAAATTCTTATATTAAGAAGAGCTAATGGTGTTGTTGAAACTGGTATATGTAAAGATTTCCGCTACTACCCTCGCGCTCTTAGTGAAAGTGAGTGTTTAGCCCTAACAAAACTGTAATGGAGAACTAAAATGACTTATGACTTACAACAATAAATTAACAGATAATGCCTAATGCACTTGATATATCTGAAAGTAATTGGTTTAAAGTTTATGAACTTAATTTCAGGATAGAAGATGATAGCTACACGGTACTCAAAAATTACCTGACATTTCTGGCAGTAAATTTATCAGGATATTATTTGACGCTGACAGTGTACCCGTGTACTGGAAAATGGCAGGGTGGTTAAAATTTTACACATACAATGATGTGAAGCAGAATATGATGGTTAAACGTGAAATTATATGGCATGAATATCAAATAATTGAATCACCGCCGTACAGCAATTTTTACGCTTCATTTTCTCCACTAGAAAGGATTAAATGGTTTACACTTCATTTTTGGAAATTAATATAAATGAACTTGGTAATAGTTGAATTAGGGTTAATTATTGTCGCGATTATTATCAGTATGTTCATTACGCATACAGGAAACCTAATTATTGAGAATAGGTTAGACGGTATCCAAAATAGCCTAAATTATTTGATTAGATATGTTAATKATTTTATGCCATCAACAGTTGGTAAAAAACAGTTAGAAGATAAAAAGCAATCACCCCCTCTTCCAATTAACAGAGATGATATTGATGATGATGGTTGGAGAAAACCCTAAACCCTAACAGATAACCCCTACCCCAATAACTTAAATGGCCCCTATGGTTTCTGACTGTAGGGGTTCATTCATATTATCTGTTTTCATTAATGTATTTTCATTAATGAAAATGGTTTATATGAATGCTTGCCTCTAATTTACCCACAATAAACACCCTAAGCCAAAACCTTAACCCGTCTATTAGGGGTAATCATCCCAGGCGGAACCCAGTACCCCTATAAATTGGAGACTTGTCTAGCGGTATGTAGGTATCGGTTTCGATGGGGAATCAATTCTCTAGGATTATGTAGGTATCAGCGAGAGATGACGAAACAAGTTACCAGTTGAAAAGTTGTTTGGGGGTATCGCTTCAGTATGTCATAGCCAGGTTAGTCGTGATTATGCGATCGCATTTTGTTGGTAGTGAGTAGGCTCCTCAATATTTCACTAATAATCTGACTACCCCTATGGGTTTTGAAATTTAAGCCATACCCTCCCCCTAACCGAAACAAGCACTATTGGGGAAACGAACGATGTGATAGCAGTCAATGGTGAGGAACGAACCGATAGGCTTGCCATTGACTGCTATCACAAGGGAGTTACCCTATCGGTGTTTGGTTAGGGGGAGATAGTAGGCATTTGACAGATTGATTAAGTTGTGCTTATTGACTGAGTAATCAACCTATTGACAGAATTATTTTCCTATGCTAGGACTAGATTGTGAGTAACATTTGAGTAACTAGGCATAGTTATTGGGTTGAGTAATAACCCGCTATCGCTGTTAGGATAAGGGTTTATAGTTAACGCGCCCTGAAGGACTTGAAGCGTCTACATAGCCTATAACCCCTATTCTACCGTTACTTAGGTGTTACTCAAAACCATAACAGGATCCATCAATCTGTAGCCATAAAATAACCCCTAGGGGTTTAATCTAGGGGTGTTAATTTATGAAAGGTTGACGATTAGATTAATCTATCTGATAGATAACTCTGAGAAATAATTTAGCTTCTGGAGCATCAATATCAACCCCTAACGCTGTTAACCGTTCTATGGCTACGTTCAATGGTATAGGTAACTTAGAAACCCCTTTGAGAACTTCTAGGGTTGCGTCAATGCCTTCTGTCTTGTATTTACCCTCATTGACGATTGTGCTATGACCCATAAGTCTAGCTCGTAACTCGATAGGTAGTCCATACTTTTCACCTAACAGGTTGTACAGCCTACGAAAGGCATATTTTTGGGTTACCGGGCATTTCATGAATTGAAGTCGTTGACTAAACGTTGTCTCAAAGCCTGTAACTATGCTTTTGGGTTTACTGCCTTTTTTAGGGGTGTATTGAGGCAATAAAGGTTTTTTCAATTCTAGGAACTCAAACATTTCAGGGCTGGGAATTGGAGCAACAATCCTTCCCCCTGTTTTAATACTCACTTTCCGACCTTCTCCGTCAGTAAAGTAAACATAGTCACCTAGCACCAAGTAATTGTCTTGATTATCAGGGTCTGATAGTGCTTTGATAGTGATACCATCATCCGTTACAAATGGCTTAGTTAGATTAACGGCCGCAGCTATCTCGGTAGGCCTTAACCCATACATTACTGCCATACCAGTCACCCATAACCAGTTATGTCGAGATGATTGACATCGAGGGTTTTTAATAGTATAGGCTTCTTGTTTGGCGCTATACCACCAATCTTTAAAAGCATCAATGCCTATACGCTGTTTCTTTTTGAATTGCGTTTATTTGGGGTCAATAGGTTCAAGCTTTTTAAGTAAGTGTTCTTTGTTAGGTGATTTCTCAGCTATGGCTTTTAAGATGTAGTAACGTTCCCTGAAGGTTTTGGAGCCTATTAATTGTTCTCCGTTCCGTAGGGGAATATATAGCATAGCCTTGAAACTCTCCCAGCTAGGATATTCATCCCAGTTAGGGAACAGCCTGAAATGCGCCCCTTTAGTAGACTCGTAAGACGCTAAGTCGCTAGCGATATCGCGAGAACGCGGTCGTCCTGTGTTGCGGTTGCAACCCGCAAAATACTCATCCTCCAGTTGTTGGAATATTTCCCGGTAGGCTATCAGATTATCCTCAATCTGGTTCTTTCCTAAGATAGTCGCATCGTACCAATCCCAAAATTCACTAGCGCTAGTGATAGTCCCTAGGGCTTCTGATACCAGTTTAGCTTTCTTAACCCCGTCTATCACCCCTTGAGGTGTACATTCAAGGTTAGCCGTTTTGGGTAGCCGTTTCCCGGTAGGTGGTTGCTTAAACTGCAATAGTAGGTTGTACCTAGCCCCGGTCTTTTGTAGTTTGAGTGTCACTCCTTTGGGACATTCTCGCTTAAACTCCTGATAGGCTTTCACGAACCTACTATAACCATCATCATAGTTACCCTTTCCCCCTACTGTAGGGGTATTGATATCGTTACTCATTTTTTACTCACTTGTTACTCTGTTATGGCTTTGAGTAATACCTAAGTAACGGTAGAATAGGGGTTGTAGGCTATATAGACGCTTTCCAAGCTACTGGAGATATTGCATGAACTTTTCGCTAAAATCTTTTCGTCAGGGACTTCGTAGCCCTTACAGTGTCTTCACCAAAGGGATCTCTAAATATATATCCCTGAGTTTAGTGATGATTGTAGGAATCACTGCCAGTCTGACAATTTTCATGAGTCGCCCGGCTCCTGCAGTCGAAGCGATCCAATTAATTTACGGCCCCGCTAGTATTTCCTTAGAGTTTCAAGATTTGCAGACATTTGCTGAAACAGGACAAAGGTCTAACCAACTTAACTCTTTATTTACTTTGGCGGAACTGAGTGATTCTCAAATTACCACTTTCCGCAATGCTCTCAATTTTGGGGTAAATGTTCCCACGGATGTAGTTAATAGCCTGTTAGGTTCGAGTTATGGTCGATTAGCTGTGGGGGCCTTTAGTCTGTTTATTAATCCTAGTAGTTCTATTGATAACATTGTTGATGATGTGCTGTCGGCTTTGCGAGATTCAACTCGAGATGGTCGGTTAACCATGTTGGATGTGGTTTTAGGGTTCCAAGCGGTTGATACGATCACGGTAGATGTCAATAATCTGATGAGTTTGTATGATGACGTTAGTGAACTAGGAGAACAAGCGATCGCGTTTTTGAAGGCTCAACCAGAAATTCGACAACTGATTTGTAATTAAGTTGGCAATAATCCCCAAGGCTTGAGATTGGGGATGGTGTTGCAGTAATTAAATTTAAGACAATGGGGGGATCTTTCTCGTATATAGGAGGGTTCCCTTTTTGTATGGGGATCTTCCTATAGGTTTTGCTGTTCTTCTGCTACTCGCTTCAACCGCCGCAATTGAGCTTCCATGTCCGCCTTAGTCCAAGGGGCGGCGAACCGATTAAAACCAAAGGCAATTAAGGGGTTATTAATCTCAAATTCAAAGCGATTTAATAAGTAGGTTCCCTGGGATTGGGGTTGACATTCCCAGCGATCGCATMCTTGGAAAAATCCATCAAATCCCCAGACAATTAGCCCCGGTTCTCTTTCCAGGACAATACTCTCTAAGGTAGGTTGAATAATGGGAATTTGAATAATAAACCGGGAACGTCCCCCCACATCGGTATTCCAATCACCGACGGGATCGCAACGTAGGGCAGGATTTAGCCAACGACGCATTAAATGGCGATCAGTAATACAGCGCTCAACGGTAGTGGCGATCGCTTTAATGTGAATAGACTGTTCAAATACTTGACGAGATGACATCCTAAGCCTCAAGCTATATTCAGAACGTTATCCGTTGAATGAACTAATGTCCACCCCAACGGTGAGATCAAACAATTTTGTAAACAGAGGTTTGATTGCTCTGTAGGCATTTTATAACAACTGGAACTGGGGAGGAAACTGGGGAGGAAAACTGATGAGTATAGCTGTGCTGGTGAATCTCACCTGAATTTGAGTTCAACGCTATCACCGAGGGAAATAACAGAGTTAGTCAAATTCTGCTAGTTTCCTTCCGTGGGGAGATGTTAATGGATAATGATTCTGCTAGATTGTAAAACTTCAGAACCCATCTACAAAAATTATGATTGAAACTTCCAGTCCCTTGGGGATAGGAATAGCGAACCTATCCCATTTAACTTTAGCTCAAGAGAATTCATCACCGAATCCCGTGGATGAATTAATGAATTTTCGCATGGGGGATATATCCCTTGTTGATTTTGGGGCGGCCATTTTAATTCTGTTAGTTGGCTACCTAGTTGCTCTGTTTGCGGCTTCATTGGTCAAAAAGCTACTCAAAAAGACCGATATAGATAATAAACTGGTCAGTTGGATTTCTGGGTCTACTGAAGGCGGCGAAGACTTCCCCGTAGAAAAATGGGCAGGAACCCTGGTTTTCTGGGTTATCTTTATTTTTGCGATTATTGGTTTCTTTGACCGACTCCAGTTAACTTCTGTTTCGGCTCCCTTGACTACCCTGTTGAATGAAATCACCCGCTACCTACCTAGGATATTAGGGGCAGCGGGCTTGTTAGCGATCGCCTGGGTATTTGCCACCATTTGCCGAACCTTGATGATTCGGTTTCTGGATGTGTTCAGGCTCGATGAGCGACTCAACCAGCAGGTTAGCCATGGGGAAAGCGAGAGCCATTTTTCTCTGAGTCACACCTTGGGAAATGCCATTTATTGGTTTATTTTCCTGCTGTTTCTGCCCATGATTCTTAGCACCTTGGAGTTGGCTGGGTTGCTATCTCCGGTGCAGACCATGGTTAATCAAATCCTGTCGAGTCTGCCCAATATCCTGAAAGCCTTAGTTATCGCGGCAGGTGGTTGGCTTTTGGCTCAAATCGTCAGTCGCATTGTTACCAATTTATTGGCTGCTGTTGGTTTCGATCGTCTCAGCAATCAGTTGGGATTACAAAGGGCGATGGGGACTACATCCCTATCTTCTGTGCTAGGCACAATTGTTTATGTTGTGCTGATGATTCCTATTGCGATCTCAGCCCTGCAAGCGCTCCAGATTAATGCAATTTCTGACCCAGCTATTTCCATGCTGAATCAGATATTTAATGTCATTCCCCAAGTTTTTATTGCGGGTGTGGTATTAGTCTTGGCTTATATGTTTGGGGTTATTGTCCGAGATTTGGTCACTAACCTGCTAACCAATCTGGGTTTTAACAATATCTTTATGTGGTTGGGAGTTGAATCTAAGGCTATTCCGGTGGCTACCGAAACTCAGACCACAGAAGAGGATGAGGTGATAGATGATAAGTCTGTGAGCAGTCCCGCGAAGCAAACACCTTCGGAAATCGTGGGTGTGATTGCTTTGGTGGGTGTGATGTTCTTTGCGGTAGTCACCGCTACGGATATTTTGGGCTTAACTGCTTTAACTTTGATTATTGAGCAGTTGTTAATCATTGCTGGCCGGGTGCTATTGGGTGTGATCATTTTTGGCATTGGTTTATACTTTGCTAACTTGGCTCATAATCTAATATCGAGTTCCGGCACTTCTTCGGCTAAATTGCTGGCTCAGGCTGCCCGCATTGCTATTATTATCTTTGTGGGTGCTATGGCACTTCAGCAAATGGGGATTGCTAGTGATATTGTGAATTTGGCTTTTGGCTTGCTACTGGGGGCGATCGCTGTTGCTATTGCGATCGCCTTTGGTTTGGGAGGTCGCGATGTAGCATCGGAGCAAATTCGTGAGATCATCTCTCGGTTAAAACAGTAAAAATAGTCAAGAGGCGATCGCCTCTTAGGGGCAGGTTATCAGCCTGCCTCTACTGTTTATTCTGCCATTTCAATGGCAGCTTCCGCCTCTAAAACCACATTTCGTAATCTATCTAATAAATCTTGGTCTGCTGAAGACCATAAACCTCGCTGGTGTGCTTCTAGTAACCTTTCCCCCATATCCCGCAACGCCCAAGGATTCTTTTCGCGGACAAAATTCTGGACTTGTTCATCTAAAATATAAGCCTCGGCTACTCCCCCATACATGAAATCATCAACACATTGGGCTGTAGCATCATAAGCGAATAAAAAATCTACTGTAGCCGCCATTTCAAAAGCTCCCCGATAACCGTGTCGCATCGCCCCAGCGATCCATTTAGGATTTACCACCCGCGACCGATATACCCGGGCAATTTCAGAGCGCAACTGTCGGACTTTCGGATTTTCTGGCAGAGAATTATCACCGAAATAAGTCTCAGGATTTTCGCCTCGGAGAACCCGCACGGCTACCGTCATTCCTCCCTGAAATTGATAATAATCATCAGAGTCTAAAATATCATGTTCTCGATTATCCTGATTGTGTAAAACTACCTGCATTTGTTGCAGACGATTCGCAAAGGCTTGGGGGGCGGAAATTCCTTTACCGCCAGTGTAAGCATAACTACTCCAATTCAAATAAGCCTGGGCTAGGTCGCTGTCATCAGTCCAATTTTGCCCTTCAATTAATCCTTGTAAGCCAGCACCATAGGCTCCCGGTTTTGACCCAAATACCCGCAAACGCGATCGCATTTTAGCTTCATCTTCCGTCAAACCTTCCTTAACCCAAGCGGTAGTTTCCTGATAGACCGTGGCGGCGATCGGGTTTTCTTCGGGGGTTTCTGGTAACTGAGAAACCATCTCCACAGCGCGATCGAATAGGTCGATTAAATTGGGGAAAGCATCTCTAAATAACCCAGAAATGCGTAAGGTGACATCAACCCTGGGTCGTCCCAATACAGAAATCGGCAAGATTTCAAAATCCACCACTCGCCGGGACGCACCCTCCCAAACTGGTTGTACCCCCAACAAAGCGATCGCCTGGGCGATATCATCTCCCCCTGTCCGCATGGTCGAAGTTCCCCACACCGATAGCCCTAGAGTTTGGGGATATTCTCCATGATCCTGAGTGTATTTTTCCACTAAGGCTTCCGCTGCTAACTGACCCACCCGCCAAGCCGTTTCTGTGGGAATGGCGCGAATATCGACCGCGTAGAAATTCCGTCCCGTGGGGAGAACATCAGGTCGTCCACGAGTCGGCGCACCGGATGATCCACTGGGAATATAGCCGCCGTCAAGTCCCCGTAATAGGTTCTGAATTTCACGATCGCATTTTTTCAGATTTGGGAGGAGGATATTTTCAATCCAAGCTAATTCTTGGCGGGTCAATTCCCCTGGTAATTCCTGACTATTTTGGCTGATTAATTGGTCAATTAAAATCGCCGCTTCGTCTTCGATTAAGGCGATCGCATCCCCGACCGTCCTACAGATTTCACGGTTTTTCTGATCGCCCTCCACCTCCCATAAATCCGCCGGATTAGCTGTTAAGGGGTCTAATTTCCAACTCCAATCTTGGGCGATCGCCCGGGTTAAACCTAATCGATTTTGGCTGGGATGACGGGCTATGGCTATGATTAAATCCCGCAATTGTCTCGATTCTGGACAGCGCCCTAAAATATGTAAACCGTCGCGGATTTGACTTTCTTTTAGTTCACATAAATAACCGTCAATTGTGCTAAATAATTCCTCGACTATTTCTCCATCCGAAATGCCTAAATCTCGGTCTAACTTTTCCTTGCCGATTAACTCCACAATGCGATCGCTGATAGTTTTTAACCGAGATGGATCTAAGACTTGGGCTTGATAATATTCATCAATTAACCCTTCTAATTGTTGCAAAGGTCCATATAATTGAGCCCTAGTCATTGGCGGCGTTAAATGGTCTAAAATTACCGCCTGCGATCGGCGTTTCGCTTGGCAACCTTCCCCCGGGTCATTAACAATAAACGGATAGAAATTCGGTAAAGGTCCCAGGGCGATTTCTGGGTAACATTCCTCAGACAGTCCTACCCCTTTACCAGGTAGCCATTCTAAGTTACCATGTTTCCCTACATGAACCACTGCATGAGCCTTAAAGTGGTTTCTTAACCATTCATAAAAAGCTAAATATTCCGGGGTCGGTTCTAAGTCCGGGGCGTGATAATTCAGACTCGGATCAAGGTCATAACCTCGTGAGGGTTGAATACCCACAAAAATATTGCCAAATTGTATCCCAGCAATCGGTAATATCTCCGGCGGATTATCAAAAAAATGTGCCCCCCAACGTTCTTTAATTCCCCCTTGCACAGCGGCTGGTAATGTGTTAAAATAAGTTAGGTAATCTTCCCATTTTAAAAACTGGTTAACTTGATGAAAGTCTCGCCCTTCTGGGTCGTTAGTAACTCCCTTGGTCAGTTCCCGAATTAGATCATCTCCAGTTAGGGGAAAATCGCTGATGGTATATCCGGCTAATTTTAAAGCCTGGAGAATTTCCACACAACTGTCGGGGGTATCTAATCCTACACCATTGGCGAGGCGACCGTTACGGGTGGGATAGTTCGCTAAAATTAGGGCGATGCGTCTTTGGTCGGTGGGGGTTTGTGGGAGTTTCACCCAGTTGGCGGCGAGGTCGGCTACAAATTCTATGCGATCGCTTTTGGGTTGATAATGAACAATATCTGTTTCTAGTCTGGTATCGCTATTTTTGACAGTTTTAAAAGAAATGGGGCGGGTAATAATTCGGCCGTCTACTTCTGGTAAAGCGATATTCATCGCCACATCACGGGGAGGTAATCCGAGGGGGCTTGATTGCCATCTCTGTTCGCTAATACCACTCAGAATAGCCTGTAATGTCGGGATATCTAAACTAAACAGGGGGGCGCKGGGTAGGTCGGAATTGTCATCGGAATTGTCAAGGGATGAAATCGAGAAACTTGTGGTATTTATTAAAAGTTGGGCTGGGGTTAAATAGGCGATCGCCTCCCGTTGGATTTCGGGATCTCTCAGGGACGAAACAAACAGCGGAACCGGGTTAAGTTGACGATCCGCTAAGGCTTGACAAAGGCTATCAATGGGGGCAGTATTTCCTGAGAGATAATGGGCGCGATAGAATAAGATTCCCACTTGGGGATATTTGGAAACGTGAGCGATCGCGCGCCAAGGATAACGACCGACTCTGGGAATGGCTACAGGTGGCGGCGGGTTGTAATTAGTCGCTAAATAGCGATCGCTTATATATTGCAAAGCCGCCATCGCATTTTCTACCCCTCCCTCACTCAAATATTGCCCAACTCGGTTAGCAACAGTTAGGGGGACCGTAGACTGAGTAATTAAATCCGGGTCGCCGCCATCATCTCCGGGTAAAATAATCATTTCTACCCCTTTAGTTTCCGCGATTTCCGCTAAAACTTCCAAACCATAGGACCAATAGGAGCGCCCTCCCAATAGTCGCAAAACTACCACTTTGGCTTGGGATAAGACCTCCTCAGCATAGGTGTCTATAGTAAGTTGTTGTTGCAGGTTCAGCAGATTAGTTACTCGTAAATTGGGAAAGTCTGGGGGTAACTCCCCTAGGGCTGCTGCTAAGGTTTGAATTTCTGTATCTGCTGCAGTTAAAACAATAATCGGCGCGGCCGTTTGTTCAACAAAGATAACCCCTTCTGTGTCGGGGCTCCAGCCTCCTGGTATCGCTGTAATTCTGTGCATCTTAATTTATACCCAATCATCACTATCTCGGTTTTTAGCGCGGTAAACATGACCCTCAGCATGAATGGCGCGAGTTTTCTCAAAGAGGCTGTCTTCGGTGTAATTCCACAGTTGCAAAAGTCGATCTAGGTCTTTTTGGATATCCCAAGCGCCGGGGAAGCCCTGGTAACGTATTTTGAGGCGGGCCAGTTCCGCCAGTTCATAGTCTCCCGGTGACTGATTAGCCAAAAGTTTATCAACCATTAGGCGATCGCTTTTGTACTGGGGGTGTTTTTGTTGGCGATCGTCCATAGTAGCAGCATTAGTACAACAAAAGCTAATTATAGCCCTAGTTAGGCATTATTACCAGTTGACGCTCCCCTGCCATAGGTGTTGCTACCTCGTCAAAACCCAACCCTGTAGCGTAGGGGCTCGTCCTAGATATGCCATTGGCAACACCAGCCCACCTAGGGATTCAGATTTAGGGTGAGGGTAATGTTTTCAGGGGTTTCTGAACAAGGTGTAATGGGGGGAACTTAGGCAATTGATGAATCCCTAAAACCTCAATTGTCGGCTTATTACTTGTTGCTTAGTTATCCAATTTTGCGATTTTTACCGGATCGCCAATATCCCGCTGGTATTAGATAGTGGAAACTTTCACACGGACAACTCCCTCATGCGTCTTTCCAGTTTAATTATGCTATCTGGCTTGGCACTCATTAATCTAGCTAATCAACCCAAATTGGAGACTACAGCTACCCCGTCTGACTCTTACCATGAATCAATTTATGAGCTAGTTCAAGTCAATGACAACCAAATACCAGAGACTGAATCCAGTCCTGCCCCCCACCGAGGTAGCGGCAGGAAAGGCTAAGACATCCAACCATGTAAATATACTTTATTGCCCGCAATATATCAGATAGTCTCCTCAATTAACCCTTGTCAATTGAGGGATTATTTGTATGGGTGATACTGCTGGCGTATTCAGGATGAGTGATTATCGTCACTTTTGGCTAATATTACGCCGAATTTATCGGAATTACTCCGTTGACTGTCTCCCCCCCCCATGTCTTCAGAAAATTCTGATTGTCATCCAACTAGACTAGAGATTTTTGGGAAAAATTCTATTTTTTTTCCGGATATGGAAATCTAGCCCAAGTATTTTAAGCAAGTTCTGTTACCACATATCGATAGGGTCTTTAAAAATGCTATATAATGCTTTGGCTTCCTTGGCTATTAGTGCTGCGATCGCTTCTGTAGGCGCTGCTGCCTTAGTCGCCCCTTCCCCCGCGCAGACAAAAACCATCTCCGTGGCTTCCCTAGATTTTCATACACAATTGACTCAAGAGATGGCGACCATTGTTGATAGCCAGATTATGGCAGCCGATAATAAGTCCCCAGAGGAGTCTCCCTCCTATCCTCAGCCAGGAGATGGTCGGCGCTAGTCGGTCTCTACCTACCTAGCTAGTGGTCAGCACTAGACACCAGGAAGCTACCACTCATGGGAGTACCGATTTTAGTGGTGGTTTCCGGGAACTTTTGATCACCGATCGCAGACTTATAGATATATATGCCCCCCGATCGCCTTTTTGGTAGATAATTACCTGCCCCAATTCCCTAACCCAACCCGTCCGCTTTGGTGCGGTTGTCCGCTAGGTAGCCCAGCCCAGACAATTTTGATTATATGTTAGTGTTAGTATTTGTTGGTATCCGGTTCGGTGCTAAACTCCCGTTGGTTAGATGCCAGTAAACAGGCTAGACTAAATGAAATAAACGGGCCAAAAATAAAAATAATCAGTTCCAGACCGGTCATAATAGACCTCCCCCAGATGAATGCAAGTTAGTATGTAAGTAAAATCACTGACTTTTGGACACAACCAATAGACCAAGTTATATTAATAACTCCGTAATTTTACTTAATTTTTTTCGCCCCTAACACCACCGAGATATTTGGATAAATTCCCTATTTCAAATATACCCGAAAGGTGGCAAAATTAAAAGATTCTATAGATTACCTAAAGACTAGTTTCATCAACTCTTTACAAAACCTTTACCAAACCATGACTTAGTACCGGGGGGACTAGGGAGAATCTAGTTGTTGAAGCGATCGCCTTAATGTGGGAAAGTTATTGATAGTATCTGGTAAGTGGTCCCAATCAAAGTCTGTGAACTGCTGATCAAGAATGGTAACATAATCTTCAAGAGGTTTCCAGGGATAATTTTTAGCCAACTTTTGTAAGCGTCGCAAAAACGATCGCAACTGTCTTTGAGTCATGCGATCGTGTAATTCCTGCCATCCTTTGTCTTCTTCTTCCTGTAAAAATTGCTTTAACTCTCGCAATTTATTTAAGGGTAATTTAGTGATATCAATGGCTGTTTTTTCAGGAAATTTTTGAGGGATGTTAGGGGGTTTAATATTTATTTGGCGTGGCAAAATATCGGATAATACCGTCGCGAGTTGTTCTTGATTAACAGGTTTTCGTAGATATCCCTGACATAAATTTTGACTCAACTCAAAATCTTGAGCAGCCACAGAAGCGGTTAACATAACAATGGGAATATTAGCAGTTTGGGGATTGGCTTTGATGAGTTTACTGGTAGCAATGCCATCTAAATCGGGCATTCGTAGATCCATTAAAATCACATCAGGATGATGAGTTTCAGCCATAGCGATCGCCTGATATCCATCTTGAGCCTCTAGCAGCAGATGTTCTGTGTTATCAAAATAACCAGCAATGAGGTTTCGGTTAGACTGGACATCATCGACTACTAAGATAGTAGATGGGATAAAATCAGACAAATTCAGGGAGGTTTGTAGATTAATTAATTGATGAGATTGTGTAATTTGGACATCAGGAAAGGCAAAAGTAAAAACACTTCCTAAGCCTAACTGACTTTCGAGAGTTAGTTTACCTCCCAACAGATTGGTAAGTCTTCGAGTAATAGCCAAACCGAGTCCAGTCCCACCATAGCGACGGTTACTTTGTCCTTCACTTTGTACAAAGGCTTCAAAAATCTGTTGATGCTGATCTGGAGATATTCCCATACCAGTATCTGCTATCATAATTTCCAGAGTAACCCGAGAATCATGATCACAATTTTGGGCGCGAACCGAAATCGTAACGGAACCCTCTTCGGTAAATTTGATAGCATTTCCGACAATATTAAAGAGAATTTGGCGGAGTCGGACTTCATCAAATTCGATAATCTTAGGAACATTGGGTTCAATATTTATCTGTAGTGATAAACCCTTAGCCATGGCTGTGGGTAAAAAGATTTGCTGGATTTCCTGTAGTAATATAGGCAAATTCATAGGGTGATACTCAAGTTGGAGTTTTCCAGCCTCAATTTTGGAGAGATCCAAAATATCATCAATTAAACTAATTAAGGCTCGACCCCCAGCAGCGATCGCATCCAGATAAGATTGTTGTTTTTCATCTTCAACCAATCCTTTAAGTAAATCACAAAAACCCAAGATTGCATTCATGGGGATCCTAATTTCATGGCTCATATTAGCCAAAAATTCACTTTTGGATCTATTCGCCATTTCGGCACGTTTAGCGACCTCTTATAAGGCGAAATGAGAGAAATGCAAAACCGCCAACATTAAAGTATTGCGGAGTTCGATGGCGGCATTTATTTCTAATTCATTCCAGCCCAAAGCATGACCACTAACTGTTTCTTTCCAGGCTTCAAAAGACTTGCGGGGAGATAGGCGCACTTGGTCATTATCATCAATGACCACTGGTTTATTAGGATTTCCCCCCCAAGTCACAGTCTGGATAATTTCTGAACGAAACCACACTATTTGATAAGTGGCTTGATCTAAGTAAATTGAAATAGCCAGCAAGCCAGCGGCTTTGTTGATGTAATTTTGAGCAGGTGGGTAAATTTCGGCGAGGCGATCGGTGTAAAAAATTTCCTCTGGGTAATAGCTACGCAGCCAGGAGAGTAAATCATGCAAATCGGGTTTAGGGAGAGTTTCCCCAAACTCCGTTAGTTCTCCCTGTAAGCCAATCACGACACCTTGAGCATTAACTAATTCTAGCAAATATTGACCACTAGAATCAATCATTGTTCTAATTCGATTAATTAAATCTGATTCATGTCCCGAGAGTTCTTGTCTAAAAAGTTGCTGAATTTTTTTGACTTTCTTCTGATAGGCTTCCCAATTTTTTTGATACTGGCGGAACAGTTCAACGGACATAAATTGCCCTAATAATTCGCAGGCTTGTCGCAATTCATAGGGGACAAATTTAGGGCTGTAGTGATGACAAACAATTAAACCCCATAGTTTTTGGTCATTAATCAGAGAAGTACACAAGGACGCGGAAACGCCCATATTTTGCAGATATTCAATATGGATAGGGGACACACTCCTAAGAGTTGCATAACTTAAATCCAGATTTTTGTGAGTAATGGGATTATTAAGAGGATAAATAGGGACGGGAGCATCATTAACATTAACAATAATCCTCAATTAGGGGTCGAGATAGACCTCACGGTCTACCCCTCCCATTCAAAACCGTGCTTGCGAGTTTCCCAGCACACGGCTCCTAGTTTGACTGCCTCCTTGTTAAGAGTACAGCATCATCTCTTCATCAAGAGCTGTTTTATCATCGTGACAGTGGCGATGTAATAATTGGMGATTATTGTATTCATCCTTTCCGCCTTGGCTTCTAGGTACAATGTGGTCTACTTCAATTAAATCTGATGGGGTAAAGTATTGTCCACACCAGGTACATCTACCTTTTTGTTTTTT
>NZ_PKGG01000473.1:0-1029 GCF_046480465.1 Arthrospira sp. PCC 8006 | reverse complement strand
CACGCCCAAAAAGGAGTATTAAAAAAGGTGTCTCTAAGCTTTTAGAGACACCTCCAAAGGAAACCCTTTTCGGTCGATCAAGCTTATTCCTTGATAGGTTGCTCCCCAGCAGAGCCTATCTCCGCTTAGGCTTGATGAAGCAAATGTAGTTGAAACTAAATTTTATTAACTTGAGAGTTATTAACAAAATAAGTGAAAGGTGACTAACCGAAGGCAACCTATATCATGAGGGGTCATAACTCACTTTTAACTTTTAACTTTTAACTTTTAACTTTTAACCCATCACTCTAATACGGCTGCGTAATCACATACACCGTAAAACGTATTCCAGCAATAAAATTCTGCGCTGGATTATACACATCATCAAAATTATTTACTTGAAAGCGTGGAGCGTTAACATCTGTAAGTCCGTATTGGGCAAATAAACTAACTGTTGCCTTTGTGCGGTAATCTAAATCCAACAAATAGCCAAGTTCAAGTTGGACACCATAATCCAAATCATTATATCTATTGCCGTTCATTACGGTAGTGGAGCCCCAAACAACGTCGTGCTTAAATCGCAGCTCTTCCCGCACGAGGATTCCGGCGTACCCTCCAACTCCAATCATAAATCCTTTCGTGGTAAAACGACGCAGCATGAGATTGATGTCTAAGTAATCAATTTTATAATCGCGCGTGACATCGTTGCCACGAAGAAATTGGCTGAACCTTGCACCACGGCGTTGGTAATCAACCCCTGTGCTTATTCCCCAGTCATCTGAAAAGCTGTACATCAACCCCAAACCTCCACTAAAACGGGGTGTAATTTGATTTACATCTATGACTTCGTTAAAATGCTGAGGATTTCGCAGCATCGAATTATAAGCAGAGCCTTGCATAATAATCGAGACATCATTCCAACGAAATGGTTGAGCAATAGAAATGAATCCGAGAAATATAAATGTAATGGCGAATAAAGATTTACGCATAAGAATCGTTTATTGAGTTTGTTTCTTTACGAAGCAAAAAAAGCTGTTTTACAACATTTTT
>NZ_PKGG01000200.1:0-10011 GCF_046480465.1 Arthrospira sp. PCC 8006 | reverse complement strand
CGCAGATTTTACAGTTAAAACTACCTGAGTTCCGGGGTTGCCTCGCATCTTCGCCGCCGCCTCATCCAAGGTCATCTTATCAGTCGAAAAACCATCAATTTTCAGAATGCGATCGCGCGGCTTAATTCCCGCATCATCAGCCGGAGAACCATCAAGGGGAGTCACCACCACCAGCGCCCCCGTCTCAGCCTCCTTAGCAATTTGTAACCCCACTCCCGTCAATTCTCCAGAGGTACTAACTCGCAGACTCCGATATTGTTCCGGTCTCAACAACCTGGTAAACGGATCATCAAGACTCGCCAACATTTCCTCAATAGCCAGATAAGTTTCCTCCCGATTTCTGAGAGGTTTCTTAATTTGTTTTTCCCGCAATAACCACCAATTTTGATGATTAAAACTCTCATCAACATAGGCGCGGTTCACAATACCCCAACTCTCGCTCAGAAGTTTCTGTTCATCCGTCAGCGCCCAAGCCGGTTGCACAACTACTCCCCAAACTAGGATAATCGGTAGCAAGGCGGCGAGGACACAAGAAACCAATCGTCTCGGCATAATAGCAAATTTTATGTTCTTTTCCAACATTGATGATGAGATGTTATCAATTTTAGCAAATCTAAATGATCCGAAACTCCGCCATATATGGCTATAATTGTTTCAGGCTTGGTAGGCTAACCCCCCCATGGAGGAACTGACATTGACTGTAACTTCTCTTGAAAACCAAAACAAGTCCCCGATCCAGTTTACCTTTCGATGGGCGGGGAATGGGCGATGGCTATCACTATTGCTCCTGGGAGGATACTTAACCTTAACATCCCCACTCGCCCAAGCACAACAGCAACGCTACGGGGTCTATGTCTCAGGGGATAATCCCCTCCTGCTGGAAATAGTCCAACAGGTACAACCAGGAGCCATAATCAAAAGATATGGCGATCGCATTGTAATTGATGCCGGCATTTATTTCAATCAGACCCAAGCCCAACAACTCGTATCAAGTCTCAGACAAAGGGGAGTTCAAGCCCAAATTACCGATTTCCGCAATACTCCCGAATTTCAGAACTCCATAAATGTCAGCCCCCTGGTAGTTCCCCCACAACGAGGGTCAACCCCACCCATTCAAACCAATATTAGACTAAATACTATTCGCCCCACCACTGACCTAGGACTTTATCAAGTCTATATCAGACCCGGTGCAGCATCCCTAGACCAAGTGCGACAGGTATCCCCCAATGCACAAATTGTTCAATATCAGGGTGTCCCCGTAATTCAAGCCGGTAGTTTTGTCAACTTGTCCAACGCTGAACAACTCCTCAGTCAACTAATTCTCAGACGCATTCGAGGAGAAGTCGTCGCCTCTCGCGGACAATTGGAAATTTTACTCGGTTTACCCACTCAGACCCCTACTCCTATTCCCGCAGCGTCAGGTATTAACCTGGGACTAAGTGATACTGATGGCTATTTTGTATTAATTCCCACACCAGCCGCAGAACTATCTAGGACCGCTGAAAATGCCATCGCTTTAGGTGTACCTCAAAACAGCATTATCATTCGTGACCACTTCGCTGACCCCTTGGTAGCCGTTGGACCTTTTGCCAATTTGGGACTCGCCCAAGAATGGGAAAATTATCTCACAGATTCGGGAATTGGCTCCGCTCAAATATATTTTGGCAGATAGTCCCATTACTGTTACCATGATTAACAATGGCAGGCACTCCTAATCATTTTCAACTTATCCAACAGTTCGCTGTGACCGCAGCCCAAATGCAAGCCATAGAAACTCGCATTTTTGACGCGGGAATGCCTGTGGCAGCTTTAATGGAAAAGGTCGCCCTCAATATTACCCGCCGCCTATTGTCGATTTTACACTCTGAGCATACCAGCACACCAATCAAGTTAATTGGGGTTGTGGTGGGACCGGGGCATAATGGGGGTGATGCTTTGGTGGTGGCGCGGGAATTATACTATCGCGGTTATGGGGTTCTGTTATATTCTCCCTTCAGCCAACACAAGCCACTCACCGCCGATCATCTTCGATATGCTGCTAGTCTCGGTATTCAAACTGTAGAGGCGATCGCCCAATTAGCACATTGTGATCTAATTATCGATGGGATGTTTGGCTTTGGCTTAGAACGTCCTATCCAGGGGGATATAGCACAAATAGTCGAAACTGTCAATAGTTGGCATCAGCCCGTTTTTAGCATTGATATCCCATCAGGTATCCATACTGACACAGGATTAGTCCTCGGAAAAGCTATTAAGGCAACAAAAACTTTCTGTTTGGGGTTATGGAAATTAGCCTTTTTGCAGGAACAAGCCCTACCATGGTTGGGAACTTCCGAGTTAATTGATTTTGATATCCCTTTAACTGATATTCATGCCGTCCTGGGGGTGTCTCCCCCACTACAGCGACTAACTCCCCAATGGGCGATATCTCATTTACCTATCCCCCTCCCCCAAAATACCCATAAATATAAACAGGGTCATTTATTAATTATTGCCGGTTCCCGTCGTTATACCGGGGCGGCGCTATTGTCAGGCTTGGGGGCGCGAGCTAGTGGCGTGGGAATGCTATCAATAGCTGTCCCGGAGTCTATCAAGCCTCTGTTGAGTTTTCAACTACCCGAAGCCTTGATTATCGGTTGTCCAGAAACCGAGCTGGGTGCGATCGCCTCTATTGCTGATCATATAAACTTGGATAGTTATGATGCGATCGCCTGTGGTCCAGGTTTAACCCCTGAGAATGTCTCCCTCATTGAGACAGTATTAAATAGCCATAGACCCCTAGTCCTAGACGCTGATGGCCTGAACCTGTTAGCCCAACTAGACCCCGTGACTACCCTATCTAACCGTCAGGCTGCCACCATTCTCACCCCCCACCGTGGAGAGTTTAAACGCCTGTTTCCCCAACTAAATGATAAATCACATAGCTCTATGGAAGGGAGTAGGGCAGCAGCCAGTTTAACTGGCGCTGTGGTCATTTTAAAGGGTGCGAGAACCTGCATTGCTACCGCTGAGTCAGTAATCATTAACCCAGAAAGTAGCCCCGCCCTAGCCCGTGGGGGCAGTGGCGACGTTCTCACTGGTTTGTTAGGGGGCTTACTCGCTACCCAGTCTCGACAGTCACAGCCCCCAGAATTAAGCGCTCAAGTCGCCGTTTGGTGGCACTCACTCGCTGGTATAGTGGCAGCAGGCGATCGTACTGAATTGGGAGTCGATGCTTTTACCTTAACTAAGTATCTCAACTTAAAGCAGTTGTTAACACATTTCCCCCAGTTCACTCCTAATAGCAATGTACCTATATACAACAACTAACAGCTTAATTATGGTTTACCTTTCCTACTCCCTATCCTTCCCTGCCTAGATACAGCTATATCATTAATTCCTTAACTTAAACTTAGCCAAATACCCGGTAACTAATCATGAAAATTATCATACAACAGAACACCGTCTTAAAACAGAAACCTGTCGCATCCAATGAACTAAATTCCGCTGATAAAATCTCTATCTATGCTGGCAACCAATACGAAATTACCGACTATAAATCAGCCGGATATGGACACTTAGAAATTAAATTTAGACCACCCTATCCCGGACAACGGGAAACCTGGTATATATTCGCCCCTCATATTCAACTTATAGATGATAAAATAGGCAGCATTAATCAGCCCGTAAACGTTAACACTCCCGTAGATACCAATAGCCCGGTCAGCAGTCCCAAACCCGCAGCTACTGTTTCCAGTAGTTGGAAATGGCCGATGCGCGGCACTAGCATGGGACCTAGAACTGAGTTTGGTTATGCAAGGGGAAGACTTCATGCTGGCGTTGATATTGGCGGATATACTCCTGATGAATGTTATGCTGCTAGTAATGGGGTTGTGGAGTATGTTAAAAATAATACCAGCGGCGCAGATGGTCGGTCTATTCATATTCGCCGCCCTGACGGTTGGGAACATCGATATTTGCATTTGCGGTCAATTAGAGTCAGGGTAAATGATCACGTTTCCCAAGGACAATTAATCGGAATTAGAGGCGGTTCTGGTTTTGGCTACGAAGGGCGAGAAATTGATGGCGGCGGCTATTCTATCCATCTCCATTTTGAAATTCGCCGACCTGACGGGACTCCCGTAGACCCCCGCCTATTTCTTCCTAATGATGGTAGTGTCCCTATTGTCGGATAATCGACAAGTGGCGGCGGGCGATCGCAAATCGCCATATTTCCTGGGAATTGGAAATTTACCCCGTGCCTATGCCTGAAGAAAATCTAGTAAAATTAGGCGGTGAGGTTCGCCGATCGCTTTCAACATTCCCGCTTGTTTAGAATAGGCTTGTCCGGCTATAATATCACCACGGCTTACCAGTTCCATATCCCACCCCTCCCCTAAAATCAGTTGCTCAAGACCTACTTCTAGGGGTCCGTGAAATACATGGCGCACTACCTCTTCTGTCC
Source organism: Arthrospira sp. PCC 8006 (assembly GCF_046480465.1). NCBI lineage: Bacteria > Bacillati > Cyanobacteriota > Cyanophyceae > Oscillatoriales > Microcoleaceae > Arthrospira > Arthrospira sp. PCC 8006. Next base: position 5,567 of record NZ_PKGG01000200.1, on the reverse strand, counting down.
CATAAGTGCCAAACTCATATAGGGAGGTCGGGACATAGCCAATTTCTTCGAGTAATTCCCTTTTTATGGTTTCTAGGGGGGTTTCCATGGGTTCTATATGACCCCCAAACATCCCCCAAACCCCAGGATAAACTATGGTGGGGATATCGTCCCTTAGCTGTAGGAGAATTTTGTCGGACTGGTACAAAATGGCGATCGCTACTTCTCGAGCCGGTTTTGACATCATCTGGTAATATGGGTTCTATGGTGGTTATCATTGGTGCTGTTTGGAGATTTTAGCCACTAGGCGGTCAAAGTACCAGTTAAGTCCCGGTGATACCAAGCTGTGAAGGCGGTTCAGTAGCGTCATTTCTATTCCCGGAGTGATCGCAAACTCCCCCTTTTCCAGACCTCGGACAATAGCCTCGGCGACATCTTCTGGTTTCCAAATTCCAGCCGTCGCGGTTATCTCTTGGGTTTCTGGGGGTTTAGTCAAGTTTTCTGTCCTCAGTTGTGGCGTATCTGTGTCGGGTGGGTATACTACTGCTATCTTTATTCCCAATGGCTTTAATTCGCCCCGTAAAGCCTCCGCTAACCCCCGTAAGGCAAATTTGCTAGGAGAGTAGGCGGCATAGCCATAAAGCCCCATTAAACCCGCCCCAGAAGATATCAAAACTACTGTCCCTTTTCCCCGTTTCACCATCAGCGGCACTACTGCTTTTACTGAGTATAGCGCCCCAAAATAGTTCACTGACATTGTTTGTTCAAAGACTTTTACGGGCATTTCGAGGAAATAACCAGGATAGGCTACACCCGCTGATATCACCAATATATCCGGTGTACCTAGCCGATCGCATGAGTTCATCATAGCAGCTTCTATCTCCAGGCGATCGCTCACGTCCGCCACCAAGGTCAACACCTCTCGCTCAGGACACAACTTCTCTAGTTCCCTCGCCGCCTTTTCTAATTTTTCACCATCACGGGCAATTAGGGTAATATTAGCCCCTGCCTCCATTAGCAGTTTCGCTGTCTCTAAGCCTATCCCACTAGAACCACCCGTGATTATTCCATGTTCTACTTTCATCATAGAATTAATTTATCCACAGAGGCGATCGCCAATTGACACTCTCGGCAACTCATGCTATTATTATGTATAAAGTATATAATTGGAATTTTTGGAATTTTCAAATAAAAGTCAATATCTCCATTATGATATAGACTATCACGGGCGCGACCGAAAAGCAACCCCTCCCCCCAAAAAAAAGATTTTTTTGACAAAACTTAACAAAACTTAACATTTGGGCGAAATAAGTGGGAGTGTTGTGGGTGATAAAGGCTAGACCTGGCGGTTGGGTTAGCACCGGTTGCGGGAGTTATGAGATAGAGTGTGGTGCGTGTGAAATTTTCTTGTTGAGTAACTTCAGCCATTTGATGTAGGGGAACTACCCTAATTTTCTCATCAGGCCATCCGAGACGATAACAAATAGCGACCTGTGTTTCGGGGGGGTAATGTGCGATTAACTTATCTTGGGCGGCGGTGACATGGCGCGCGCTGAGATAGAGACACAAACTAGCTTTATGGGCTGCTAAACTCGCCAACTCTTCTGAGGGAGGAACACCTGTGGCGCGTCCACTGACGCGGGTTAAAATGATAGTCTGGACTAATTCAGGAATAGTCAACTCCAGCTTGAGTTTAGCGGCTGCATCTTGAAAAGCGCTAATACCGGGGACTATTTCAAAATCAATACCCATCTCTGAGAGTTGGCGTATCTGTTCATAAATAGCCCCATATAGGCTAGGGTCTCCCGAATGTAGGCGGACAACCGATCGCCCTTTTTGGACTCTATCTATCATAACAGGTAGGATATCCTCAAGGGTAAGATTAGCGGTGGGGATAATTTCTGCATCCTGACGCACACCGACTAACATTTGCGGGGGTATCAAGGAATCAGCAAACAGAATCACATCAGCTTGAGTCAAAAGTTTTTGGGCTTTAACTGTGAGCAATTCTGGGTCGCCTGGTCCTGCCCCTACAATGTACACCATTGGTGGCAATGATTTTCGGGTTGTGCCATTCATAGCAAAAATTTTTGCCCTACCAGTAATTTCTTTCCGGATTATATCAGAGTTAGGTGGTAACTAGGTATGGTAGATGCACCCTGGTTAATGCCCTGGAGAAAAACAAACTCCGGGGCGTTTTTTATATTTTATCATTCTGGGAGGCTGTTGGCAACCAATGGCAATCAAGGGGACTCTGGTTAGGGTGGGTTGATGGCTAGAAATCAGATTTGACGACATCAGGTAAATGGCGTTGGAAAACATATAACCATAGTAGACCTGTCATTGCCAATAGGATACCGCCCAGGCTAATTAATTGGGCTATTCTAAAGGGTCCTAACATAAGGCTATCAGTTCGGAGTGCTTCAATCCAAATTCGTCCAGAACTGTAGGCGATCGCATAAACTAAAAAAATAGTGCCTAATTTGAGGGGAGGCTTTTGTTGTAGGTCTCGGAAAAACAGGGTTAACAGTAAGCCAAAGACGAGGAAATTCCAGATTGACTCATAGAGGAAAGTGGGATGAAAATATTGATAGTCCTGATAACCCAGAGGTCGGTAGGGGGGAGATATGTATAACTTCCAGGGTAAATCTGTCGGACCGCCAAAGGCTTCGGAGTTAAAGAAATTTCCCCAGCGTCCGATAGCTTGACCTAAAATCAAGGCAGGCGCGACCAAATCAGCTAACAACCAAAAGGAGACCTGATTAATTTTGGCGAAAATGACCGCCGCCAGCATACCTCCGATAATCGCGCCATGAATAGCGATGCCACCTTTCCAAATGGCAATAATACTAGCGGGGTCGTTAGCATAATTTTGCCATTGAAAGGCAACATAGTAAAGTCGGGCGGCGGGAATTGCACCAATGACCAACCAAATCACCAAATCCCCCATTAACTCTGGGTTGACATGGCGGCGGCTGGCGAGATACTGACAGAGGGTGACACCAATTAATACCGCCGAAGCAATTAGTAAACCATACCAGCGAATTGATATGGGACCGACTTCTAAGATAGTCGGTCCGGGAGATGTAAATTGAAACCCCACAGGGAGATGTTGAGTTAGCATTGATTATTCAGTTTCCCCGACCTCAGTTTCGGTGGTAGCTTCGGGGGAAGTTTCCATAGTTGGGGAGGTGGGTGTCATTCCTGCCTGTAGTTTAATTTGATCTCTAAAGCCGGCAGGGGCTAAGTCTATGGCTTCCGCAAATAGTAACTCAGCATCGTCAGGATTTCCCTGTTGTCTGAGTATGATAGCTTTAGCTAGGACGGGGCGAAAGTCTGACTCGCTGTTTTTGATAGCCTCATCATAAACGGCGATCGCTTCTTGGTAACGTTGCTGTTCGGCGTAAACCTGCCCTAAGATTAGTTGGATGGAGATTTCGTCAATACTTCCGGCTTGGGCTTGATTAATCTGTGGTGCTGATTTGAGGGTATCTTCTAATAAGCCAATGGCGGCTTCGGGGCGGTCTTGGGAAATCAGAAGGCTAACGAGTCCCTGGAGGGCTTGGACTTCTCCGGGTCGCTGTTCTAAAATTCTTCGATAACTTTGAGCTGCCGCTTCCGGATCGCCTGTATACTCTTGAGCTTGGGCTAATAGAATCCCATATTCTGGAGTTTCCGGGTGTAATTGCGCCAACCTCTGTAAAGGTTCAACAACATCTCTTACCTGTCCTTGACCTTGACTGATTAACTCAAATTTAGCTTGCAGAAATCCCCGTAGGGCGGTCTCATTATCAGGTTCTCTTTGTAAAACCAATTGATAACCCCTGGCTTGGTCTTCGAGGTCTTTGAGTTGAGCGCCGCTAATATTGGAAACGGCGGTTTGATTAGGTTCAGACTCGGATGAATCAGTTCTTAGGAGTCCTCCCAGCAAGGGGGCCATGGAAAATCCCACAAATGCGATTAGGGATAGAACTAAAATTACCCCAATCACGCCACGACGTTTATCTACCATGACTTCTAAATTCCTCTCTCCCAGCTAACGGCTTTGCTGATCACATGGTAGCAGAACGGATCACCGGAATGGGTGACGGATTTCCTGTTGTCCCATGGGATTTAGTACAATAGGCACATTGGTGTAATTGCTATCAAATAGGCGATCGCCATAGTGCTACCTGATGAGCTGTAATCTATCCTAGCCACCGATAGGTCTAGTTCTGTTGATGTGGAGTCAGATATTCGGGTATTATTTACCCGAATATCTGACTTGATTAACGCGGACTAGGTTCTGATGGTACTGTATCACCTAGAAAATCATGCAGTTTGGCATGGTATGTTTCTCCCACTCTGAGGTTTTATGAGTCCTTCTCCGAATAAATTCCCCCAAGTCCCCGATTCCCCCCCTATCCCACCCCAACCAGGTGTTGATCAGCCAGAGGCGGAAAGTTCTCTAGTTGAACAGATAGATGATGCCGCAGCGCCTAACTTGACTGAAAATACCTCCTTATCTACTCCAGATAATCATGTTAAACAGCTATCAGATGAAGATGATGGTTTAGTTCACCCTATACCTCCCCCTAGTGAGCCTCGCCAATATAGGGCGATCGGTTTGGTGCGCGGGTGTTATCATGCTTCGGGTGAACAGTTTACTCAAGGCATTCTTCGCACTGTCGAGGGTGCGGAAATTGATGCGGTTCTGTTAGGACGGGTCATGAGTTTGGTTAAAAAACATATTGACCTAGAGGCTGAACATCTCTGGGTGGTTTATCCTCGCACTCGCCAGAAACAAGATGATCTGCACGTGCAAATTATGGGAGTTTGGGAACCACACACCCTGACTAAATCTGATGATGACTCTATGGCGGTTGATAAGATATCGCCGGATATTTCCCCAGAGCATCAGGCTTTACCGGATATTGAACATGGTTATTTTTCGATTCGAGGTGAGATTGTTTATCAGTCTCAGGATGACCCCCAATATGCGATCGTCAAAATCCGACAATCCTCTCGTCATGAAAACGAAAAACCCAAGTTCTTTAAATTAAAATTACTGGGGATGGTGGGTCTGCGACCTGTCGGACATTTTATAGACCTTCACGCACGTCTGATTGGTAGTGATTTAGTGGTTGAGGAAAGCCACGATATCGGGGCTTTACCTATTAAGGGTAAAAGACCGTTTAAACCAGGTAAACCCAGGGGCAGTTTCCCGCGATCGCCTCGTCCTGATACTAAGCCCCGCCGCACTTCGGCTTCCGGTTCCCCCACGCCAAAACCTATTCCCCGAAAATCTCCTAAAACCCAAGATTAGTTAGACCCGGCCAATAGCTTACATATCACAGCCCACAGTCCTCTCGGTCTGTCTAACACACTTAGGGGCAATTCCTTAATTGTCCCCAATGCACATTTTAGTAATTTTGTCAATCCCCCCTCAAAACGCCCAAAAAAAACTCGTGCATCGCCAGCAAATTCACGAATCAGAGTGAGGGTTATGGGTGGGGTAGGTGAGGCGAGAAAATGCAGGTTTGAGGCGATCGCTTTCTACCGGAAATCGGCTACAAAATCCCTATAAATACAAAAAAGGTATTTTCACA
>NZ_PKGG01000295.1:0-5182 GCF_046480465.1 Arthrospira sp. PCC 8006 | reverse complement strand
CTCCAGGTTTCCCAGGGAANTAATACTCTGTTTGGTGGTCANGGTAATGATATCCTAGTTGCTGGGGAGGGGGATGATATCTTATTGGGAAATAAGGATGATGATATCCTATTTAGAGGCGACGGTAATGATTCTATTTATGGTGGTCAGGGGAATGATACGTTGGTAGCAGGTAATGGTAATCAGATTTTGTTTGGAGACGAGGGTAATGATATCCTATTTGGAGGTGCAAAAGGTGCGGATACTCTGGTGGGAGGGGAGGGAAATGATACTTTGGTGATGCTTCCGGGAGAAGGTTACAGCATAGTAACTGACTTTCAGGTAAATCAGGATATGGTGGTTTTGCTGGGTAGCCCTGATGACTATGAAATTGGGTCAATACCCAACGGATTTAATGATGGTACTGCTTATTTATGAAGCGGGTTCTGACCAACTTGTGGGTATCCTGGAAGGGGTTACTAATGTGAGTTTAGAAGATGATAATATCTTCGGTTGGGCGTAGGTGATGGTTGGGCGGCTTTCGGTTTAGGTACTTGGTTATGAGATGGGCTGTAAAATGCGATCGCCTTTATGCTCCCCAAACCTATATATATATCTGCACAGTTTCCCAGAAGTAGGTTGGGTGTAGCGCAGCGAAACCCAACGCCACGATGGTTTTATCAACCAGTCAAATTGACAGGGGGTTGAGTTGCACCCAACTACTATTGTTGATGGATTGACTATCTGAATAAACCCATATATATRTCTTCACAKTTTCCCAGAAGTAGGTTGGGTGTAGCGCAGCGAAACCCAACGCCACCATGGTTTTCCCCACCAGTCAAATTGACAGGGGGTTGRGTTGCACCCAACCTACTATTGTTGATGGATTGACTATCTGAATAAACCCATATATATGTCTTCACAGTTTCCCAGAAGTAGGTTGGGTGTAGCGCAGCGAAACCCAACGCCACGATGGTTTTACCCACAGCGTGAAATTGACAGGGGGTTGTGTTGCACCCAACTACTATTGTTGATGGATTGACTATCTGAATAAACCCATATATATGTCGGCACAGATTCCCATTCTTTAATGGTAGGTCAATTTGGGGGATTTGTCAAGGGGAAAACCTGGGATTTTGGGAGTTTTTTTAAGGATGGCTGAAACAGGTGATTTGGGGCGGGTTGGGTGAGGGGGTAGAGAAGGGGTTGATTGATAGGGTTGGGTTGCACCCAACCTACTATTGTTGATGGTATGATGGCGCTAATTGCTGAGATTCAAATCAATATGAAAATTATCACCCTAGAACCAGTTGAGCTGATTTCGGTTGATGCCATTATCGGCAAAATCACCGATTATTTATTATCCCTAAATCAACAGTACGATCGCCTTCTGATTATCTGTGAAGATGTCACCCGTTCCACGCCTATTCACCTATTTTTCCCCCAATTATTAAGGTTTCTGCAAAGACATTCATCCCCGGAGATTTCCGTAATATTTGCCTTGGGAACTCATCGACCGATGACCGAGACAGAAATGCTCAATAAATTGGGAATATCCCCTAGAGAAGCTGAAAATATTAACCTGTTAAATCATCATGCATTTGATGATAGTCATTTAGTCGAAATTGGCGTAATTGATGGGGTCACTGTCAAGTTAAATAGGGTGATGATTAATCAGGATGTCGTGATGTGTTTTGGGAGTGTATTTCCTCATCGAGTTGTGGGATTTTCTGGGGGGACAAAATATCTGTGTCCGGGAATTGCTAATCAAGCCATAATTGATTACACCCACTGGAAAAGTAATCTGTTCCCTACGGAAGAAATTATGGCAAAAGTGGATAATCCCATTAGGGATATATTAGCGCAAGTGGGGGAGTTAGCTACTCAAGCATTTCCGGCTACTTTGGTTTCGGTTAACTTTGTTACCCTTCCCACTGGTATTGTTGATGTGTTTGTGGGTGATTTACAATCTTCCTATCGTCAGGCGGCCGCACTTAGTGCTAAATTGTTTTTAAAAACTGTTGAACCCTGCGATAAATTGCTGGCTATTGTGGATGATAAAAGTGCGGATTTTTGGCAGGCTGCTAAAGCGGTTTATAACTGTGCAGATATTGTCAGAGATGGGGGAATTTTGGTGGTGAGAGGAAGGTTAGCTGAGGGGATTTCTGCCACCCACGGCGATATTATTAATCAATTCGGTTATGCTATTCCTGAACAGGTGAAAAAATGGGTTAACTCGGGAGAGTTAAATAATCCCCTAGTGGCTAGTCATTTAATTCGGGTGGGTCAGCATTTACAGCGAATTAAGGTATTTTTGGCATCAGAATATATTGATGAGAAAATGTGCGATCGCATTAATTTAGGTTATCGCGACCCAGCCAGTTTAGAAACCTCGGAATTTGATGCTATTATTTACCATGCTACCGATTTAATTTTAAGGTGCAAATAGCCATAACCACATAGGTATTGTCATTAATAAACCCACCGAACCTAAAGCCACCGTAGCTACGGATAAATCCTTATCCAGACCATAGGCGATCGCATAAATTACCGTAGCAATAGAAGGCGGCATAGCCATTTGGAGAACAATAGCTAATCTGGGTAAACCTGTCACTCCAAAAAACATCAAACCTGTACCTACTACCAAGGGAACCACAATCATTTTAATGGCTAGACAAATCAAGGCTTGGCTGAATTTTTGCAGTTTCCCTAATTGGCTAAGTTGAATGCCAATCATAATAATAGCTAAGGWAACAATAGACCAAGCTGAAGTTCKTAAAGCATTTTCTGCCAGGTCTGGAAGGGGAACATGGCGGAAAAAAAAGCCAAACCCAAAACTCCATAAAGCCGGATTTCCAAAAATAATTTGTAGTGGATTTTTACGACGTTGTGCTAGGGGATTATTCCCATAATTAGCCGAAATCATATAGCCGATGCCGTGGAGTCCGGGACTGGTGGCGAGGGTGTTATAAAGAACCGCCCATAAAAAGTATTCAGGACCAATTAAAGACAGGACTACAGGAAACCCTAAATAAGAGGTATTTCCTACCATCATAGCTAGTAAAAAACTGCCTTGGGTTGGTTGAGTCCAGGCGGTTTCTGGGATGGGTTGATCTGGTTTTAAATAGCGTGGGTCAACCATACCTGAAGCTATGGCTTTAATGCGTTCATCACTGATTTCTAATTCCATCCAAAAACGCGCAAAAATCGCCCCAACCAATATGGCAACCCATCCAGCAATAGGGGAAATCCAAATATATCCAGAGATATCAACTCCCCGCATAAACGCAATGATGCCGAGGGGAACACCAATCCAATAGAGAAACTGGCCTAAATACTTGGATGTACTAGCGGGGAGTTTTTGGCCGAGTATAAATCCTAGTAAAGCCCAGCCAATTAAATTGATGTATAATCTAACAATTGGATTTTCTAATATGGTTAAAATCATGACAGGTTAATGTTAGAATAGACTGGATTTGACTGGTTGACAAGGGAAATGCGAAAGGTTCTGATTACGGGTGCGGCTGGACAAATTGGCCGATCGCTTCGAGAATTGTTAGCTGGCTGTTACCAATTCCGATGTTTGGATCTTAAACCGATTTCTGATGCTGATGAGGTCATCATAGCGGATATTGCTGATTTTGAGGCGGTCTCCCAGGCTATGGAGGGGGTTGATGGGGTAATTCATCTGGCGAGTAACCCAGACGTACAACAGCCTTGGGAAGATGTCTATCAGGGGGGAATTGCGGGAACTTATAATGTGTTTGAGGCGGCGAGACGAGTGGGGATAAAGCAGTTAATTTATGCTAGTAGTAATCATGTTTCCGGGTGGCGAGAAGTGATTGGGGAGTCGGATATCACCCCGGAAATGGTGGTGAGACCTGATTCTTTATATGGGGTTGGTAAGGCTTTTGGGGAGGCGTTGGCGCAGTTTTTTGTAGACCAATATGGGATGTCGATTATTTGCTTGCGGATTGGTTCGTTTTTGCCATATCCTAATAGCGATCGCAGTTGGAAAACTTGGTGTAGTCCCAGAGATTTGGCGCAATTGGTGCAAAAATCCCTAGATCATCAAGATTTGGGTTTTCAGATTTTTTATGGGGTTTCTAACAATACTAATCGGATTTGGGACATTGAAAATGCCCGCCAATTAATCGACTATCAGCCCCAAGACAATGCCGAATTAAACAGGAATACTAACTCCTAAATTTCCCCATTATATCAGAAATTAATCAATGTTTAAAAAAAGGTTTCTCAGATTTTTAAATCAGTTTAAAGACGAGAATTTTTTAGGGATGATTCACTGGGTAGAGAATTGCGTCTCTAAAATTTTGTCGGTGGCTTTAATTTTGGTGATCATCGTTTCTCTGGTTGATTTGATTCGGGTGTTGTTGACGGATTTATTTACCTCCAAACCAACCGGATTTTTTGATGCCACTTTAATCGAGATTTTTGGGCTATTCTTGAATATTTTAATTGCTTTGGAGTTGTTGGAAAATATCACGGCTTATTTAAAAAAGCATATTGTTCAAGTTGAGTTAGTCGTGGTGACAGCTTTAATTGCTGTCTCCCGAAAAATTATCATTTTTGACACCAATAAATATCAAAAAATAGATGTGGTGGCTTTGGCGGGTGCGAGTTTAGCTTTGGCTGCGAGTTATTGGTTAATTCGGACTATGAATGAAGATATTGCCATCAAAAATAAAAGGTTTAACAAGTCTCGAAAATCTCGCCCCGATGATAAGGAAGACCAGGAACATGATTAACATTAATTTAATCGAAATTGGACAGTTGATTACAATGCCGTAAAAATCAAATTGGCTATAACATCATTCCAGTTAAAATTGAGTTTAATTGCTTGGATATAAACGGCTTTTTGAGATTCGTTAAAAACTGTTGTATCAGTCATCAAACCAATAATTTTATCTGCCAAAACCCTATGATTAGATAGAGGAAATAATAATCGTTCATCACCTCCTAAGATTTCTCGGTTGCCACCAGAGTTGGAAGCGAGAACACATTTATTATATCCGATCGCATCTAATAAAGCATTAGAACAAGTATCATATTTAGAAGGCAAAATAAACAAATCCAAGCTACTATAAAAAGCGGTCATGTTATCACTCCAAGGCAAAAAAAATACACGATTTTCTAAACCGAGTTGATAAGTTTGGGCGACCAAATCATCATACATTACGCCCCG
>NZ_PKGG01000599.1:0-374 GCF_046480465.1 Arthrospira sp. PCC 8006 | reverse complement strand
CACCAAAAGGTGCGCTGTAAGCTACGCAGATCCAAGGACGCATTCCCAAGCGGTAGGACAGTTCCCACTCACGACCCATGTAGCAAAATACACCGATCAGGAAGACACAGAAGTGATTAAAGGTGTAATAAAACAATATAGAACAACACCTCAATCARCCCTGAKTARYAAACTAAACCYRATTATTCGGGGATGGTCAAAYTATTAYTCAGCGGTAGTCTCAKCAGAGACCTTCAMTAARCTAGACAAAAYARTTTGGCAAATATTAAGGGCATGGAGGTGGCGGTCGATCCGACGCGCCGGCGTCTGCGCATCGGCCAGCGGCTCTACAATGCCAGAAAGCAGCTTTGTCAGGCCTGGGGGCTGAAGGGCGT
>NZ_PKGG01000004.1:0-79627 GCF_046480465.1 Arthrospira sp. PCC 8006 | reverse complement strand
TTAAAATGGGATTGACCTTGAGTTTCCTGCCTTGCTCGTTTTAAGCCCGAGCGTTKGAACATATAAACAGTTAAGGGGTAACTGGGTTGAATCAGTTGATTCCCCTCTAGGAGGTTATTTCGAGCATTGCAGCCCTATTTCACTCCTAAACGTCTCGCACATATTTTTAAAAAATATCAAAAGTATCAAAAGATTGGCGAAGAAATTGACAATCCCGAAAATTGCCAAGGGTTGATCGAGGCGGCGAAATGCTTTCTCGATTGTGGCGAAGTCTATGATCAGAAGCCAGGGGTGCCAGTGCGAGATGCAATCCCACAATTTATCAAATTACATTGAGCATTCGTCGAGGTAAATATTGGCGATCGCCCACCGTTAATTGGCGATCGCCCACCGTTCATATTGACAATATTACCAACCATTCACCCCAAATCAAACAACACAAATGAGTAAAACTTGGTACGCCATCCTCACCACTTACATGATTTTGTTTTTTGTGACTGGTTATATCAACTTTTTTAGCAATAATTATTTTGCGACAAATCCAGAAATTATTGACAAAATAACTCGCGATTCTGACTCCTCAGAAAAAATGAATTGGGTGGCAGAACTTCTGCTAGAGGATGCCCAAACTTATCAAGACGAAAATAATATTGCTTCCCAGTCTTTCAATATTGTCTTGGGTTCTATTGTTTCTTTTTTTTCCGCCACTGTCAAACAAAAACAATAAATTTACAATTATTTGAGATGAGGCTATGAAGAATCTTGATCCAGAAGACAAATTTTTACTTCCTCCTGAATATGATGATTTTAATGCAGATTTTTAATCGTGGAATCATCAGCAATAATTAAGGCGAAAATTTAGTAAAACTTGGCATATAATTATCTGCGTATATGCCCTATTATTGAGTTTAACAGGTGGCGTAACATTTTTCTATAATCATGGATTTTCTGCGAGAGAGGAAAATATCAAAAAAATGGAAATGATGACAACATCGGAGCAATTCAATACCTACCAATTATTATTAAAAAAGGAGAGAGAAAATATGAGAAATATCAACCAAATAGCCAATCAATCTTTTAATGTTGCTCTGGGATCTTTGTTGGTTTTTTTATCTGCTCACTTGACAAAATCCCATGCTGATAACAATGAATATTTAGACAATATAAATATTTTCATCCTATCGATAATAATTGCAAAATGCCAAAATTCAGAATCCTTAGTTTCAATTCGTTATTTCCATGAAATCAAATCTGAAACCTGCAAATAACCATGAAAACAATTGTCGCCAAAACTAATACCAAATTCAAAAAACTGCCTATCCAGTCCTCGGAACTGAAACCTGATCAAATGGTCGCGGTTACGGCGGGAAAAACCTACGGAGTCCAAGCATTTGAACCTGCTGAAAATCGACATATTAAGGTCACTTTAGCCGCCAATAGTGGAACCTTTTATGCCTTTAGTAAAGATTGGGATGGACTGCCATCGGTAATGCCAGAAGGGGCGGAAGAGCCATTGATTACTCAGAAAGAAGCCGAGGCGATTTTTGGTAATTTTATCCGTGAAGATGAACTAGCAGATCTGAATCGTTGTCTGCATTTTTATCAAATCAATACCCCCCCCTAGAATCTGTCATTTTATCAGTCAAATTGCCCACGAATCCGGGGGATTGAAGTTGTTAAAAGAACTCAGTGATGGGTCTTATTTGGAAGGGCGCAGCGATTTGGGAAATACTTGTTCTGGTGACGACCCCAAATACAAAGGTTCGGGGGCGCTTCAGCTAACCGGACGAAACAATTATAAAGCCTTCTGCGATGCGCTGGGCGATGCCAAAATTATGGAAGGTTGCGATTATGTGGCGGAGCATTATCCGTTTACCAGTGCCGGATTTTGGTGGCAAAATAACCGCATGAATGAATTGTGCGATCGCGGCGCAACCGTGGAAGAAATTACCCTAAGAGTCAACGGGGGTTACCATGGCTTAGAAGATCGTCACCAATATTATAACAAAGCCTGTAAAGTGACAGAGTCGCGCCCAATAGCCTCCTCTCCTGCCAATTCAGAACCTGCCAATTCAGAAGCGGCTGTGAAGATTAAATTTATCCACACCACAACCCTCCGCTCCGCCATTGAAGACCTTTCCGAACTCTCAAGCGATCAACAAGTCGAAATTAAAGAACAAAGTGTTTATCCGATTCACTCCTATGCCTACCAAACCGGAGATTACCTGAAATTTGCATTTTTTGGTCAATCAKTTAAGGGAAAGAATACTTGGTTTGTTCACAGCAGAGATGTGGAGATATACAATCAGAATCTCCAGATTAAACCCGATAAAATTTTACTACCTGTTCCTTGGTTTCCGCAAACTGACAACTATCGAGATCCAGAAAGAACTTGTAATTCATTGTCTTGTGCCATGTGTTTAGAATATTTCAAGCCGGGAACTTTACTCGGAACCACTGGAGATGATATCTACTTAGAAGTGGTTTTTAAATATGGAGATACCACCGATCATACAGTGCAAACCCAAGCCTTATCAGATTTGGGTTTAAAAAGCACTTGGCACACCGATCTGGATTTTGATGATGTTTATCGAGAACTAGAAGCGAAGCGTCCTGTTGTGATTGGTATTTATCATCGGGGGACGACGGAACATCCTTGTGGCGGTCACATGATTGTTGTCCGGGGGCGCACTGAAAACGGGGATTTTGTTGTTAATGATCCTTATGGTTCTCTTAATGATTGCTACACCGGAGCGGTTGAAAATGGTAAGGGTGCAATTTACAGCAAATATGAAATGACCTATCGTTGGACAGCAGAAGGACCCGGAACTGGTTGGGGCAGACTTTTTCAAGCCTAGGAATTAATGGATTAAGATGGAATCGGCGATTTGATCACCAAGGAGAATCAAATCGCCTGAATTCCAAGGCTTCCATTATGAAGCCCTTAGCTAAGATTAAGACATCTGCTTAAAAAAGGCGATCGCCTCTTTCAACGCCACCACAAAGGCATCAATATCCTCGTGGGTATTGTAAAAATAACAACTCGCCCGCGCCGTAGAATTAACCTTTAGATACTTATGTAAAGGTTGGGTGCAGTGGTGTCCTGAACGCACCGCCACCCCCGAATCATTCAACAGCATTGATAAGTCATTAGGGTGAATTTCTCCCGCTGAAAATGATGCTAAAGCCGCCCGTCCTTTACCCTCAGCCGTCGGGGAGGGTCCATACACAGTAATATCGGGAATAGCACTTAATTTATGGAACAAATAAGCCGTTAATTCCTGTTCGTAGGCGTGGATTTTATCCATGCCAATTGTGCTTAAATAATCCAGGGCTGCACCTAAAGCGATCGCCTCCCCAATCGCCGGAGTTCCCGCCTCAAACTTATGGGGTAATTCCCCACAGGTAAAACCCTCTAACGACACCTCCCCAATCATCTCGCCACCCCCTAAAAATGGTGACATCGACTCCAGTATTTCCCGCTTACCATACAGAAAACCAATCCCCGTCGGTCCACACATTTTATGACCCGAACCCACCAACCAATCACAATCAATTTCCTTGACATTTATCGGTAAATGTGGTAAACTTTGGCAGGCATCAATCAACACCTTTGCCCCATATTGGTGGGCGATTTCCGTAATTTCCTTAACCGGATTAATGCAGCCCAAGACATTAGACATTTGTAGGACAGCCACCAACTTAGTCCGAGGGGAAATGAGGGTTTTAAACTCCTCAAAATCAAACTCCTGGTTAGCCGTTAATCCCACATACTTAATCACCGCCCCAGTTTTCTTAGCCAGCATTTGCCAAGGCACTAAATTACTGTGATGTTCCATTACCGACAAAATAATCTCATCCCCAGCCTGTAGATTTTCCCACCCCCAAGAATAGGCTACCAAATTCACAGCTTCGCTCGCGTTACGGGTATAAATAATTTCCTGGTAGGAATCAGCATTAATAAACTCAACCACTTTCTGGCGGGCTTTTTCATATTCATCAGTCGCCTTAGCGCTAAGGGTATGAATACCCCGATGAACATTAGAATTATATCTTTGATAATAGTTTTGGATAGCATCTAAAACCACCTGGGGTTTTTGAGAAGTCGCGGCATTATCCAAATAAACCAGAGGATGTCCGTTTACCTCCTGATGTAGAATGGGGAAATCTCCCCGCACCTTTTCTCCTAGTGTTTTCTCTTTAATAAGTGTCATTTTGTCTAATCCCTAAATCTAGCAATTGTCAACCAGCAACCCTCAAAGCATCCCTGGTAATTCCCCCATCATCAACATAGCAGAGGTGAGGGGAGATAGTTGATTAATCATCAATTAATTTCCCCTTAACCCCCTTTACATTTCCCCTTCGTCAGTGCGACAAGCCACACAACGGGCTAAAATTTGCTGGAGAGAAACCAAAGGCAATTTATCCAAAATTTCCGCCGCAAAAGCATCAATTAACAGGTTCCGGCTGGTTTTTTCATCCAGTCCCCGACTCCGCAGATAGAAAATCTCATCCGCTTCTAATTGGCTCACAGTTGCGCCGTGGGCACATTTGACATTATCAGCCACAATTTCTAATTGAGGCTTCGTATTAACCCGCCCTTTAGCCGATAACAACAGATTACGATTCAGTTGAGTCGCATCAGTCATTTGTGCCGCTTGGGGAACCACAATCCGACCATTAAATATACCATGGGCGCGGTCATCCACAATAGCCTTATGTAATTGATTGATGACACCATGGGGATGGTTCAAAAATACCGCGCTATGGGTATCAGCGACCTGTTGACCATTCACCAGAGTTAAACCATTAAGCTGAGTTTCAGTTCCTGCAGCGGTTTGGTGAATATCGAAGTTATGGCGAGACAATTTCGCCCCCAAACTAATCGCGTTACCAGTATAACGGCTATCGCGCCCTTGGGAAACGACAGTGCGACCAATATGGAAAGATGAAGCCAATTCTCGTTGAAGGCGAGTATGTTGTAATTCCGCATTATCACCAACCCATAACTCCGCCACCGTGTTAGTGAAATAAGGAGTTTTTTGGGTGCGGTCTGAACAACCTAAAATATTCGCCGTCGCGTAGTGTTCAATTACCGTCGCTTTGCTTCCGGGTTCAGCCACAATTAAAATCCGAGGTTGACTCGTTACTGGCTGGCTGCTACTGAGGGAAATAAACAGCAGATGAATGGGCGTATCAATTACTTGATTTTGGTGAACCCAGACCACCGCCGCATCAGCCAAAGATGAAGTATTTAGGGCGGTAAAAACTTCCTGGCTGTCGGGTTGTTGGGTTAGGTAGTTCCCCAACTTATCCGATAATGGTTTATCGAGTTGTCCTAAATTCCCGACAAATACTCCATCAGGAAGATTATCTAAACAGGACAGTTGAGGGGAGTAAAAACCATTCACAAAAACCAACCTAGTCCCTTTAACTTCCGGTAGGATTAAAGGTGAAATCTCCTCGCGGGAAAGTTCTACCGCCGTGGCGGCTTGAAAAGGCAATTCCAACAAAGCGGAAAGGTCGGTAAATCGCCAATCTTCATGGCGGCGGGTAGGGATAGCTAATTCCTTAACCCAACTGGCGGCATTATCACGAATATTTTGTAACTGTTCGGCAATGTTTCTTTTTAAAGGGAAACTCGCCGGAACCGCAAGGGAACCCGTTACCTGATTAAGTAACTGATTTAAATAGGAAACTTCTGGTTTTTCTTGAATCTGAATCATTAACTACACCCCCACTGTCGCTGCTTCAATTATATCATCATAGCCCTGTTCTTCCAACTCTAGCGCCAATTCCTTAGCACCAGTTTTAATAATTCTGCCATCCGCCATGACATGAACATAATCAGGAACAATGTAATCCAATAAGCGCTGATAGTGAGTAATCACCAGCATGGCATTTTCAGCATTAGCCAATTGATTCACACCATTAGCGACAATTTTCAGCGCATCAATATCTAAGCCGGAATCAGTCTCATCTAAAATTGCTAATTTCGGTTCTAATAAAGCCATCTGCAAGATTTCATTGCGTTTCTTCTCACCACCGGAAAAGCCCTGATTAACGCTACGTTCCAGAAACTCTGGACGCATTTTAACTACTTCTAATTTATCCTGGATTAAATCCTCAAAATCAAACACATCTAACTCGTCTAAGCCTCGATGTTTCCGTTGGGAATTGTAAGCCACCCGCAGGAAATCCAGATTACTAACCCCAGGGATTTCTATGGGATATTGGAAAGCCAAAAATATCCCGATTAAGGCACGTTCATCAGCTTCTAATTCCAGGAGATTTTGTCCTAAAAATGTGACTTCGCCTCCGGTGACTTCATAAGCCGGATGTCCCGCCAAGATTTTAGAAAAGGTACTTTTTCCCGACCCATTTTGACCCATAATGGCGTGAATTTCCCCGGCTTTAACTTCCAGGTTCAAGCCTTTTAAAATAGGATTACCATCAATGGTAGCGGTTAAATTCTTAACCGACAAAATCACTGGACTGTTTTCTTGAATCATTCTTAACCTCTCAATGTGCGTGTTTGATTTGTGTTAGTGGATGAACTCACCTCATTATGGGGTTTCCGTTGACCTGAGTTATTGACAACTTCCCATCAAAGGTAAACCCCAGACAACGGAAATAGATAGTTTAACCGACAGCGCCTTCTAGTTTGAGACTCAGCAGTTTATCGGCTTCGGCGGCAAACTCCATGGGTAATTTATTAAACACATCTTTACAGAAGCCGCTGATAATCATAGACACAGCATCTTCTTCGGAAATTCCCCGTTGAGTAAAGTAAAACAATTGGTCTTCCCCAATTTTAGAAGTCGAGGCTTCATGTTCAACTTTGGCGGTATTATTTTCGACTTGAATATACGGGAAAGTATTAGCCTGTCCACAGTCGCCAATTAACATAGAGTCGCACTGGGAATAATTCCGCGCCCCGATAGCTTTCGGACCCATTTTGACTAAGCCACGATAGCTATTAGCAGACCGACCCGCCGAAATACCCTTAGAAATAATAGTGCTGCGGGTATTTTTGCCAATATGAACCATTTTAGTTCCTGTATCAGCCTGTTGACAGTTATTGGTGAGGGCGACGGAGTAAAATTCCCCGACGGAATTATCACCGACCAACACACAACTAGGATATTTCCAAGTAATGGCTGACCCGGTTTCTACCTGAGTCCAGGAAATCTTAGAATTTACGCCTTTGCAAAGTCCCCGTTTGGTGACAAAGTTATAAATTCCGCCTTTTCCATCTTCATCCCCAGCAAACCAATTTTGCACGGTAGAATATTCGATGGTGGCATTATCCAAAGCCACTAATTCGACGACGGCGGCGTGTAATTGGTTGGTGTCGAACATGGGGGCGGTACAGCCTTCTAAATAGGTGACAGAACTGCCAGATTCTGCTACAATTAAGGTGCGCTCGAACTGCCCAGATTCACCGTTATTAATGCGGAAATAAGTAGACAAGTCCATCGGACATTTAACGCCTTTGGGAATGTACACGAATGAACCATCACTAAACACGGCTGAGTTGAGGGCGGCGAAGTAGTTATCACCGACAGGAACTACACTGCCTAAATATTTCTCAATCAGTTCTGGGTGGCTTTCTACGGCTTCGGAAATTGAGCAGAAAATTACGCCTTCTTCGGCGAGTTTTTCTTTAAAAGTGGTGGCAATTGAGACACTATCAAAGACGGCATCTACTGCGACATTAGCCAGCCGTTTCTGTTCGGATAGGGGAATCCCTAATTTTTCAAAGGTTTCTATTAAGGTGGGGTCTACTTCTTCTAAACTGCCTTTTTTCTTCTCAACTTTGGGGGCGGAATAGTAGATAATATTTTGATAGTCAATGGGGGGGTAGTGAACATGGGGCCAGGTGGGTTCAGCCATTTTCTGCCACTGCTGATAGGCTCGGAGACGGAAATTTAACATAAATTCCGGCTCATTTTTTTTGGATGATATCAGCCGCACCACATCTTCACTCAGCCCCTTGGGGATGGTGTCGGACTCAATATCAGTGACAAAGCCGTATTTATAAGGCTGGTTGACTAGGGTTTTGACTGAAGCACTCATATATTTTGTGTTCTCTTGTGTTCGTTTGGTTTACGGTCTGATGTCCCGGTCAATCGCCTGGACAAACTCCCACGGGATGGCAGATCCCAAGTCCCACTTCCGGGGACTTAAACAACCTATTTGTTATTTAAGTCTATTTTAGGTTACATTAGCAACAACTGTATTGTCAAAGTCAAAATTTTTTGAATTTTTATGAACATGATGACCACGACCCAACAGCATTCGACTAAGCAGGACATCCTCCAATATCTTCTGAAACGTCATCAGGCTAGGGCTCAGGAACTAGCGGAGGCTCTGGATATCAGTCCCCAAGCCACCCGCCGCCACCTCAAGGATCTGCAGGGGGAGGGGTTGATCAATTATGAGTCTGTACAGATAGGGATGGGACGGCCGCAACATATCTATCGGCTAACGAGCCAGGGACGCGATCGCTTTCCCAATAGTTATGATCAATTTGCAATTTCTTTCCTGGATACTTTGGCTGAAACTGTGGGACCAGAACAGGTTAGCCAGATTTTACACAAACAGTGGCAAAGAAAAGCGATCGAGTATCGCCAACGGGTGGGGACTGGTCCGGTAGGCGATCGCGTGGCTAAATTGGCGGAAATTCGCCAAGCGGAAGGTTATATGGCTGAGTGGTACGCCGTAGAAACCCAAGAGGAGGCCGCCACGGGTGAGCAACGCTATATTTTAACAGAACATAACTGCGCGATTTCTAGCGTGGCTGAGTCTTTTCCCAGTGTCTGCGGCCATGAGTTAGAGATGTTTGCGGCTGTACTATATGATTGTACCGTAGAACGGACTCATTGGCTAGTTAATGGTGAGCATCGTTGTGGTTATCTAATTATTAGTCATTAACGGGATGGCGTTGCCACTTTGTCCAAATAGTATAATTATCTAATTATGATGCAGACAGATCGAGAATTTTTAACCCCAGAAGAAGCGGTTAAGGTAGATGCGGCTTTGTTGTCATCTAAGGAGAAGTTTGCCACCCGTTTGGCGATTTATGCGCTGCGCTGTTTAAGGGAAATTTCCCACCAACAAGAATGTGCGATCGCCTCGATAACTCCGGACCAAATTACCCAGTGGATTGAGCAGGATACGAACCTCCATGATAAACTAGAAATAGATGGCAGTTTTACCAGCTTTTTTAGTCGGTTGGTTATGTCCTCGATGAAACCCCTCAATCGCATCTCGGAGGAGTTGCAAATACCGGTGGCTAACTTAACAGTTGACCAGGTAGTGGCGGGGTTCGAGAAAGACAGTCAAGTTAAGCGATAAGCCCTAGTTAGGGTGATGTAACTAACTAAATAAAGAAAGCTGTTTTTCTGGTGGTTGATAACCTAAATGTTGCCAAGCCTTGGGGGTGGCGATTCTACCGCGATGGGTACGTTGTAAAAAACCAATTTGCATAAGGTAGGGTTCTTGGACTTCTTCGAGGGTTTGGGCATCTTCGCCGCTGGCTGCTGCTAGGGTTTCTAAGCCGACGGGTCCCCCCTGAAAGTTCTCGATAATGATGCGGAGTAAATGCTGATCTGTCCAATCTAAACCGAGGGGATCTACATTAAATAATTCTAAGGCGATCGCGGCAATTTCTCCGGTAATAGCCCCGGATGCTTTGACTTCCAAATAATCCCTTACCCGTCTTAATAAACGATTAGCAATGCGGGGAGTTCCTCGGGAACGTCGGGCAATTTCTAGGGCTCCTTCGGGAGTAATGGGAGTGGTTAATAGTTTAGCTGTACGGTTGACAATTTGGGCGAGTTCGTCCACTTCATAAAAACGCAAACGTTGGATTAAGCCAAAGCGATCGCGCAGGGGAGAAGTTAAAGCACCGATTCTGGTAGTTGCGCCGACAATAGTAAACTTATTTAAGGGAATGCTGCGCGTCCTAGCACTACGTCCCTGACCAATAGTGATATCTAAACGAGAGTCTTCCATAGCGGGATAAAGGATTTCTTCCGCCATTTTAGAGAGGCGGTGAATCTCATCAATAAACAAAATTTCTCCGGGTTTTTGATTAACCAAAAGTCCGGCAATATCCCTGGGTTTTTCCAAGGAAGGCGCAGTGGTAATTTGGCACTTTACGCCCATTTCTGTCGCCAAAATTAACGCCATGGTAGTTTTACCGAGTCCGGGAGGTCCATACAGTAACAAATGATCGAGGGGTTCTTGGCGAGACTTAGCAGCGGCGATCGCAATTTCCAGGACTTGTTTAAGATCTCGTTGACCAATATAGTCGGCTAGTTGTTGGGGTCTAATTTTTTCTTCGGGTTTGGGATGGTTTTTTTCCTCGGAGGTGGGTGATGGTATCAGTAGGGACTCGTCGTCTGGTGGCTTAACCTGATAGGTAGATGAAGGTTCACGGGCAGGTTGATTTGGGCGGGAATTGTGAGAAGATATAATTGCCATAGTTATGCAATACCCCAAAACATTTCAATTAGTTCGATCATGATCTATTCTGTATCAATCCCGGAAAATATTACCTTTGAAGATGCGATCGCCATTACCCAATCTCTGATTGATCAATCCCAAGCCGGAAGCATCTCGGACTCAGATTTGGCGGCGGCTATATCGCAACTGGTCGAGTCGGAAAATGGGGCGAGGGGATTTTTTGTTACCTACCTAACGGATACTCGCCCTATCCCTGAACAAATGACACCAGAGACGCAACAAGCGTTAGAATCTTCTGCTGAGATAGTCTCGGAGTTATTGGTGAAAAATTTGGCGATGTCCGCCGCCATGGTAGTCTATCATCATCGCCACCAAAATGAGGATATGGCGGCGAGTTCGGACTTAGTGCGATCGCGCTGTATTGAGTTAATTCAAGCCCTGAATTTACCACCTGTCAAATCTTTACTACAACAGCTTCTGGAAACTTCCCAAAGGGGAGAGGGACCCTATCAAGACTTTTTGGAGAGATGGGGATATGATACCGACCAACGAGAAGCGATCGCCACTTCTGTACATTTAGCGATCGCATAACCTTGTTGGGTGGGTGAAATGCAATGTCACCCAACATTTGACCGAATTTGTTGGGTTGCGCTTCGCTTCACCCAACCTACGAACCCAGCATAATTTGTAGGTTGGGTGAAATGCAATGTCACCCAACATTTGACCGAATTTGTTGGGTTGCGCTTCGCTTCACCCAACCTACGAACCTACGAACCCAGAGCGATCGCATAACCTTGTTGGGTGGACCTAATGCAATGTCACCACACATTTCACCCGGCTTTGTTGGGTTGCGCTTCGCTTCACCCAACCTACGAACCCAGCATAATTTGTAGGTTGGGTGAAATGCAATGTCACCCAACATTTGACCGAATTTGTTGGGTTGCGCTTCGCTTTACCCAACCTACGAACCCAGCATAATTTGTAGGTTGGGTGAAATGCAATGTCACCCAACATTTGACCGAATTTGTTGGGTGTCGCTTCGCTTTACCCAACCTACGAACCCAGCATAATTTGTAGGTTGGGTGAAATGCAATGTCACCCAACATTTGACCGAATTTGTTGGGTTGCGCTTCGCTTCACCCAACCTACGAACCACGAACCCAGAGCGATCGCATAACCTTGTTGGGTGGACCTAATGCAATGTCACCACACATTTCACCCGGCTTTGTTGGGTTGCGCTTCGCTTAACCCAACCTACGAACCACGAACCCAACCTACGAACCACGAACCCAGAGCGATCGCATAATTTGTAGGTTGGGTGAAATGCAATGTCACCCAACATTTGACCGAATTTGTTGGGTGGCGCTTCCCTTTACCCAACCTACGAACCCAGCATAATTTGTAGGTTGGGTGAAATGCAATGTCACCACACATTTCACCCGGCTTTGTTGGGTTGCGCTTCGCTTCACCCAACCTACGAACCACGAACCCAGAGCGATCGCATAACTTTGTTGGGTGGACCCAATGCAATGTCACCCAACATTTGACCGAATTTGTTGGGTTGCGCTTCGCTTCACCCAACCTACGAACCCAGAGCGATCGCATAACTTTGTTGGGTGGACCGAATGTAATGTCACCCAACATTTCACCCGGCTTTGTTGGGTTGCGCTTCGCTTCACCCAACCTACGACTACTAATTCCCTGTTACACTGACATATTGAGCCGCACCGTAAGCAGCACTGTCTAGGAGCGTATCAATAGACCATTCCACCCTTGTCTGGGTGAGATGGGGGAAACTATGGTCAATTCCCTGACGAATGCAGGCGATCGCATCCTGTTTAAATCGTTGATAGGCCCCATCGGATGCCGTTTTTTCCCTTTCTTGCGCTCCCCCAGAAATCACAATCAGGTCACAGCCTATCGTATTGACCACATTACGAGCCGCTATACCCAGGCTGGTAAAATACTCTTGCCAAATAGCCACCACATCCGACAGAGGCTCATCCATTTGACCCAAGCGACGCAGGGTTTTCGCCACCTCTATAGGATCTCCTTGTAACGCTTCCGGCACATTCCCCTTGGCCTGTCGGTGTTTAACCATATTTCTCAGACCCAATAAAGACGCTCTCGTTTCCGCACATCCCCTCGCACCACATCCGCACAGGTCGGCATTTTCCGAGCTATCAATACAAATATGACCGAATTCTGCCGAAACTGCCGGAGCCGACCAGATTTTCCCGTTGATAATCAAAGCGCCACCTAATCCGGTTCCGGTAATAAACTGAGCCATCACAGAAGAAGCCTTATTTTGAGCCTCGCGGATCCTGTATTCCCGGTAAGCGGCCGCGTCTCCATCATTGAGGAGGAGAGCGGGTAACTGGAGAGTATCGGAGAGTTTTTGGGCAATATTCACCCCTTGCCAAGAGCGATCGATATTGGTGGGATAAACACACATTCCCGAAGCATCAATAGGAGCGGGACAACAAGCACCGATCGCTTTTAAATCCTGGAATTGTAGATCATTGGCTTCGAGTAGCTCACTGGTGGCGGTTTTAATCACATTTACGGTAGCGTCGGGACCCTCAGAGGCGCTGCTGGGACGATCTAACCTTTCTCCGATGATCCCTTTTTCTGGATCAAATAATCCCAGTTTCACGGTACTAGCACCAATGTCAATCCCCAAGTAAACGCTCATGATTCTTTCCTAACATCCAACTCCTTTGGATTATAAACTTTGTGGGTTGGCTGAAATGCAATGTCACCCAACATTTGACCTGAATTTGTTGGGTGGCGCTTCCCTTTACCCAAGTTTGTAGGTTGGGTGAAATGCAATGTAACCCAACATTTGACGGAAAAACCGGGTTTCTTGACCCGTTTCTTGACCCCCCACCGAGAAACCCCGTTCACTTATCCTTTGGTCGTCCCTTTTTAATCCATCTCTCGGCGACCCACCACGCACCCCATGAACAAAATATGCTCCCCAACAATGCAATAATAAACGGGTGGGGAGGTAGCCAAAAGCGATCGCTATCAGGACGCTCCCAAGGTTCAGTCATTAACCCGGAAGTTGAAGCGACGATCGCACCCGCCGCAATTCCCACACCCACGGCTTGGATATGGTTTTGTAAGTCCTGGTTAGCGTCTTGTTGCTGTTGGTAATATTTCGCGTCGGCTTCTTGGCGTTGGCGATCGCATTGCGCTTGGTCAATTTCCGCCGTGGCGCGAATGCTGTTAATCAAATCGCTGAATAGGACTTGACCCGGTTCGAGATAGTCGATATAGGTTTTGATTTGCTGGAGACGCAGGGGAGCCGTTTTCGTGGCAAAATCTGACCAGTAGGAAAGGCGATCGTCTGCTTTTTCATCCCGGATATGGGACAGAGAAATCTGAAAGTTTTGCCCATTCACCTCAATTGTGGTATAATGTGCCTTGATGTCGCGCAATTTACAGTTATAGTCCAGTAGCCTTTGGGGAATTGTTTGTAACAGTTGATCGAGCTTGTTTAGGCGTTCCTCCGGTGTCGGCAACAAGAAAACCTGGTTAAACTCCTGCACCTGTGCTTCTAGCTCACTGTAGAGGTGTCTAGCGCCTTGATAACCCGCTTTCGCCAGTTTCCCAACCACCACAATTTTCTGATAAGTCCAGAATAAATTCCGCAGATTATAGTAGTTATCTTGGGCGCGGTCTAAGTCTATAGTATCGGGTTTAGCCAAGGAAATTAAAATCGTCAGCGAGTCAGCCGCGAAGATAAACAGCGGGCAATTAAACAGCCTATCTTCGGTGATATATTCAGCCTGTGGACACAAGTTTTTTGCCCACTCTTTGGCGCTGCTCAATTCCAGTTGATTCAAATCCTCACTTTCCCCACTCAACCATAGCACCTTGCCCAGACTTGCCCTCACATCGATTAACGCTTGGGGTTGAAATATCCCCGCATTTTCTGGGGAAAAATCAGCCTCTTCATCCTCCACAGACAGGTTTAAATCCGCACTATAGGTGTCGTTCATCTTAAACGTGCTGAGGCTTCCCCCTAGGGAGATATCATCAATTTTAATCACTGCAAAATCGAGGTTATGTTCTGGGTTCGCCTCCGTGGGTTCCGTGAACTTTGTTAGTTGAGGAAACGGGATTTTTGCCGACAATCCTCGCAAATCATCCCACAACAAACCCGCATCTGGGCTGTGGGTATCCGGTGCATCATCTAAGAATTGGCAGAGGTGGAAAGCAGCGAGACTAAGACTGAGGTTTTTCACGGTTTTGGTCTGGAGAAGGGTCGGAATTGCCTAGGTTGGTGTTGTTTTTAACGGCTTGTTCAATTTGGTCAGCTAAAGAGTTATCCTTTCCAGTGGGTTTAGTTTTAAAAACGCCCTTTTGACCACTGAGGCTTAAAGTGCGTTTACGGGGGGCGAGTTTAGCCGTGTATTGGTCGTATAAGTCCTGACGCTGTTGCAGCCACCCTTCAATGGCGGCGGCATCTTTTTCGTCATCATCACCGAGTTGCTGCTGTAATTCCAGTAAACTTTCCCCGTGTTTAGCAATCCAATTATTCAGATTTTCTTGCAGCAGGGCGGTAAAAGCGGCGATTTTTTTGGCATCAGTAGCCATAGCTTGTTCTTCTTGTCCAACGATACAGAATGCAGCCCAGTGGTAGGGGGATTGATAGGGGCGATGGTTTATCCCCTCCTCTTGATTCTGCCCCATCTGTGCAAAAACGGGTTGTAAGGCTTCGCGCCACTCCTGAGAAAATAGGGGGCATTGTTGTCGCCATTGCTCAAAGCCGCTGACGGTGGTTTCTCGCAGCCATTTTTGAGCCGCTTGCAGGGATTGGGCGAGTTGACCCGGTTGTTGTTGCAGCAGTTCGTAGGTTCTAATCAGCAGCAGGGCGGTAGAAACCTGATTGACGGACCAGAGGCTAACCAAGACGCTAGGGCTACCCGCCAGGATAAAGCCACTGGAGAGGCTGATATATTCGTCGGTTTGGTCAACGGCGACTTGTCCGGTTTCGCAGGCGGAGAGGGTGACAAGGCTGCAATTGCTGAGGTTCAGGTTGGCGATGATGTTTTCTAAGGTGAGAATTCCATCCGCCAGGAGTAAACCGGAGTCCAGGGGGGAGTCGGGGTTAAAGGCGGCGTGACAGGAGAAAAACAGGTGATGGGTTTGGCTGAGGATTTCCTGGCGTTGTTCGTCCAGGAGTTTGGCGGTGGTGGCGTTGTTCCCCGCAAGGGTGTTCCTGTCGGGGAAGAGAGTGCGGATGATTTGGATTTCTACATCAGCCCAGTCCAGGTCTGCGGTGGGGTTTTGGATAGCGAAGAGTTGGTTAAAGTGGGAGCGTTGCCGATTTTGGGCTTGTTGCAGCAGTTGGCAGTTGGGGGCGTAGGTGACACCCTTGGGGAACAGGTCTTGTAGGAATTTGCCCTCACCCTCTCCTGTGGCAAAGGGTAAGGCATGGAGGGGGAACAGGTGCAGGTAACGGTGAGGGATGAGGATGAGTTTTTGGCAGGTGGGGAAGTTTTTAAACAGGTTCGCCAGGATTTCATCCAGGTGGAGGATTGGGGCGAGGGTTTCTAGGCGTTGGGGGAGGCTGTCTCGCCATTGGCTGTTATCACGGCGGTAGTCGTTGATGTAGGTATTAGTCCAGTCGATGAGGTGTTGTCGGTCTTCCTCGGAAGATGTCCAGAGGTTGAGACTTTCGGCGGTGAGGGTGAAGGTGAGGAATTTACCGGGCAGGATGTACCATTCCAAAATGGCGGTTTCTTCATCCAGTAACTCTTGCATGGCTTGGAAATGCAGGGGTTTGTAGGGTTCGATTTTTTGCTTTTGTTGCCGCAATAGGTTGAGGTGGCTATAGTCCGGGTTCGTCTCTTCTTGCAGACGGCGTTCTGCTTGGGCGATGGCGATTTTGAGTTGCTGCAACTGTTGGCGGATGTTCTCGGGAATCACGCCCCCCGGATAAGCGTCACGGGTAGCCATGAGTTCCACCAAGTTACGGGCTTTACTACGGTCTACATATTCAATAGCATCCTGGTATCGACCCAACTCTAGGCACACTTCCACCATACCGCGATAAACTCGGTTCCATTCTTCATTAAAGTTGCGTTTATAGCCCTCACTATCCGCCCCAATTTCACCCCGCAGATATTCCACCCGTTCCAGGGCTTCTTGAAAGCTACGGTAGGCATTTTCTAGGGCTTGTTGTTTCTGGGTGGAACTGTTCCCAGCTAGGCGAGATTGAGCTTTGTAGGCAAAACCAAAGTTATTCAGGGTTGTTGCTAAGTCGCGGGCTAACCCCAACCGCCGCCGAATCCCTGCGGCTTCATCGTAGGCAGTAATTGCACTTTCGAGATGGGCGGCGGGGTTGATGCCCATYTCGGCTTGGGTGCTGCGGGCATTTCCGAGGTTAGTCAGGGTAGAGGAGAGGTCTTTGTCTAACCCCAACCGCCGCCGAATCCCTGCGGCTTCATCGTAGGCGGCGATCGCACTTTCGAGATTGGCAGCGGGGTTGATGCCCATTTCAGCTTGGGTGCTGCGGGCAACTCCGAGGTTATTCAGGGTAGAGGAGAGGTCTTTGTCTAACCCCAACCGCCGCATAATCCCTGCCGCTTCATCGTAGGCAGTAATTGCACTTTCGAGATGGGCTGCCGGGTTGATGCCCATTTGGGCTTGGGTGAGGCGGGCAACTCCGAGGTTAGTCAGGGTTTGCGCCCGTCCTTCGGGACTATAGATTCCTAGATCTAACACCACCCCATAGCCGCGAATCGCAATCTCTAACGCTTCCGCATACCGACCATAGGGGAATTGTCGAATACTGATGCAGGTATTTTCAACTAAGCCTGCCACCCCTTCAGCTTGGCCGGGATTCTGAGCCAGAACTCCTTGCACAAACTGGGCAATCACATCCCCTAGGTTCGGAACAATCAACCCCATATTTTGCCGCATCACCTGATGCACCGCCGCTGTATCGCCTTCGTTTTCTGCTTGCAGCAGTTGCAGCCAAAAATCTTCCAATGCCGCTTGCTGATTTCCGCCAGTCCCCTCACTCGCCAAATACGCCCCCACCTGCTGCGCCACATTCCGCAAGAACCCTGCATTATTCTCCTGTCCCGCTTCCTGCAACTGTGCCGCCACCAACTCGCACACCTGCACAAACCCCTCATCCAGCAACTCCAGATGACCGTTAAGGATTTGCTGTTCCTCCCCTCCCGGACAGTCCAGGAGTTCTTGAATCAGGGAGAGATAAGCCTGCGATCGTTGTTCATCCATAGCGGCGCACCAGGAGACAGCCCCCCCCATTTTACCCCCTTGCCTACCCTCAGAAACCGGGTTAATTTCTTAAATTTTTATTAAGGAATCGCTATCCTGCCATAAACTGGGTTTTTTTGCCCCGACCTGCTGCTATTTGAGGGATTTTACCTGCAAAATTCCGCTACATTCCCGTTAAAATAGATGGCATCCAACCCATGGAATTACCCCCTGATGGCACTGACCGGAATCACCCCAGAGGGAACCGCAACTATTCCCCCATAAATTATGGAATGGCTGCCATGAAAACCAGGCGATCGCATTAATATCGCCATTGACCCGCTATGGCAAAGTCTATTTATAACCCGCCCCCAAAGCGGCTAAAATTGATGTCGGAACCGGCTCGGGCTGCCTCTCTTACCCAGACAGAAAACCGGTTTCTTTAGCATCAATGAAAGAAGCGATCGCACCTTGAGCGATCGCCTAATTTGTATACCTGAATTTGTGGGGTGTCGCTTGGCTTTACCCAACCTACGACTCACGCCTCCAACTCACTGACTAACAAAATCTTTAACTCCGCTATGGGCTTTAGTTGAGCATCATTAGTCAAAAATGCCTGACAGCCAGCATTTAATGCCGTTGCAATCTGAAAAGCATCTGGTAGTTGCAGATTGTAGCGGACTCTAACCCTTGCCGCCTCACGAGCGATCGTTAGGTTATTCTCCAGAAACAGCACATCATCCCGTGTGAAAATAGCCACATAGGCTTGTTCTAAATTTGTTAAGCCCATCTGTAACGCACCCACTAAACACTCGGCAACCGTCACCGATCCCACTACTGGTGTAATCTCAGACTCTAATCGCTCAAATATTGGATCGACCCGATCAACAAAGCTAGGATTCCTTTCTACAAAGTAAATGACCGGAGCTGTATCTAAAAATAACCGAGATACTCCTGCTAGTGCTGCATCAATTTTCATTATTCGCCTCGCAATACCTGGCTCCGATGCTCATCTGCTTCTCTGCGGGTGCGTGAAACCCAATCTTGAGCATCTTCTCCCATCATTGGATAAGGAGCCATCCCTTTTAAATCAGCCCATCGAGGCTTTGCTGTGACGACCTCCTCGGACTTTTTAAGCCCCTGTGCAATCTGCCTAATCAACTCTAACCGATCTTCCGGGCTTAGTTGATCGACTTGCTGCAATAGTTGTTGTAGTAAAGGACTCATAAACCCAACCCCCGCCAATTTTCCGGCATCGCTGGCTCTAGTCTACCACTTTCGACTCCTCACTCCTTAGCTATAAGTTGGTTGGACTGAATGCAATGGAACCCAACATCTTACCTGAATTTGTTGGGTGTCGCTTCGCTTTACCCAACCTACGAACTTGAGAAATGGGGAGCGATCGCCTAATTTTTATACCTGAATTTGTTGGGTGTCGCTTCGCTTTACCCAACCTACGAACTTGAGAAATGGGGAGCGATCGCCTAATTTTTATACCTGAATTTGTTGGGTGTCGCTTCGCTTTACCCAACCTACGAACTTGAGAAATGGGGAGCGATCACCTAATTTTTATACCTGAATTTGTTGGGTGTCGCTTGGCTTTACCCAACCTACGAACTTGAGAAATGGGGAGCGATCGCCTAATTTTTATACCTGAATTTGTTGGGTGTCGCTTCGCTTTACCCAACCTACGACTACGACTAGAAACCCGGTTTCTTTACCCCCCCCAGGGAGAAACTGGGTTTCTTTACCCCTAGGTATTTCCCATTAGGTAGCCAATATGTGAAAGGTTGTTGATGTGGATTATTATAGTTTAAAATGGTGGCGATCGCCCTCACTAGATCTGACTGCGGCGTAGCCGGCGCGTGGCTTTGGGACTCCCATATAAAGAACCCGGCGGAAAGGCTCCGGTGTTATTTTGTGTCAAAATGGTTGATAGAAGTGTTGATGGATAGGTTGAAATCGTGGCTTTCAAAATTGGTTTATTGGGATTGGGAACCGTCGGTCAGGGAACTGCGGCAATTTTATTAGATCGCTCTGGTCGCCATCCCCTGCTGCAAGAAATAGAATTGGTGAGGGTGGGGGTACGATCGCTTTCCAAGTCCCGGACGATCGCATTACCAGAAAACCTATTAACCACAGATTTAGAAGCGATCGTCACCGATCCAGAAATAGATATTGTGGTAGAACTAATTGGGGGACTAGAGCCAGCGCGATCGCTCATCCTCAAGGCGATCGACCATGGTAAACATATTGTTACGGCTAATAAAGCGGTAATCTCCCGTTATGGGGCGGAAATCTTCTCAGCAGCAACCGAAAAAGGTGTTTATGTTCTCCTAGAAGCGGCTGTAGGTGGGGGGATACCAGTTATTCAACCTATGAAGAAATGCCTGGGGGCTAACCGGATTGATACGGTTATGGGTATTGTCAACGGTACAACTAACTACATCCTAACTAGAATGCAGGCAGAGGGGGCGAACTTTGACGAAGTGCTGCAACAAGCCCAAGAGCTAGGTTATGCGGAAGCAGACCCGACGGCTGATGTGGATGGTTTAGATGCAGCAGATAAAATCGCGATTTTGGCATCCCTAGCCTTTGGGGGAAGGATTAAACTGGAACAGGTATATTGTGAGGGCATTCGGGGAATTAGTGCTACGGATATTGACTATGCCGATCGCCTAGGTTTTACGATTAAACTATTAGCGATCGCCTCTCGTAGGGCTGAATCTGAGACCAACAATATATCGGTGCGAGTGCATCCTACCTTAGTGCCGCAACTGCACCCCCTAGCGAGTATTAACGGGGTTAATAATGCCATTTTCATCGAAGGGGAACCTATCGGACAAGTGATGTTTTTCGGACCGGGAGCGGGAGCGGGACCGACGGCCAGCGCGGTAGTTTCGGACATTCTCAATATTGCGGGAATTATCACCACCAGTAGCAGCGGAGTGGGGGGTGCGGGGTCTCCCCATCCTCTGATGACTTGTAGCCACCAGCATTACTGTGAACTCGCCCCCATGGAAGAATTAATCACCCGATTCTACGCCCGATTTATTACCCGCGACCTACCAGGAGTGATTGGAAAGCTGGGAACCTGTTTTGGCAACCATGAGGTGAGCATAGAGTCAATTGTGCAAATTGACACCCACGGTAAACAAGCCGAGATTGTAGTGGTTACCCATGATGTGCGAGAGGGTAATTTCCGCGCCGCCCTAGAGGAGTTAAAACAACTGGATATAGTCGATCGCTTTCCCAGTTTGTTGAGAGTTTTATAGTAACAGCTCCCCCCCAAGGTGGGGGATTAGGGTCGCTTCCAAACTTTCACTTCTCCATCCCAGTCGCCACTGAGAATCATGGTCTGATCCGAACTGATAGCGATGGCGGTTACATAGCCGGTGTGACCTTCTAGGTTGGCTTCTATGGTGCCGCTGGTAAGATTCCAGACTTTGACGGTTTTATCCCAACTCCCACTGATCAGAGTTTGGTTATTAGAAGCGATCGCCACTGACCAAACCCCGTCTCTATGTCCGCTGAGACGGCGGATCGGTTGTCCGTTGTCTAGTTTCCAGATGGTAATAGTCCCATCAGCACTACCAGAGGCGAGAATTTCTCCATTTGGACTGATAGCTAGAGATAAAACTGAGAGTTCGTGACCTTCTAGGGTCCGCTTTAGCGCTCCTGTTTCTAAGTTCCACAGGCGAATAGTACGATCGCGACTACCTGTGGCTAAGGTTTTACCATCGGGACTAATGGCGATCGCTCCGACGAGTTGGGAATGTCCCTCTAGGGTCTGTTTTAGGGAAGCCGTTGGCAGATCCCATAATTGAACGCTACCGTCCCAGCCGCCACTGGCTAGGGTTTTGCCGTCGGAACTAATGGCGATCGCTAATATGGGGCTATTATGTCCGGTCATGGTTTGTACAGGAGAAAAGCTACCTGCTTGTAAACCGGCCGCCAGATCCCAAATTCTAATGTTCCCATCTTCTCCGGCGGTGATTAGTTGCTGACCATTAGGAGTGACTAACACCCTGGTAGCTTCCCTGTTATGGGCACGAAAGGACTGTCTTAATCCCCCTGTGGCTAAATTCCAGATGTCAACTGTGCCATTGCTATTGCCACTAATTCCCAGGGAGTCTGTGGTGGCGATCGCCATTATTTGTCCTGATGTTTGTTTAAACCGGGATGCCATGGCAAATCCTCCCTCAGCAGCCGATGGCGCGCCATTCGCACCCCCTGTAACCTGCAATTCCGGGGGGGATACTACTGTGGGTATATCCTCTCTAGCGACCTGCTGAGGCGGTGTGGGGATAGATGGCAATGTTGCTGTTTTCCGCCACTGCCAAAATCGATTAATTTCAATAGCTGCGGCGGCAATGGTATCGGGGTTTAGCCCAAATTGAACAATACCATTAATGCCAATCAGATTACCGCGAGAGTCTAAAACCGGACCGCCACTCATACCACTGCGGACTAGATTGGT
Organism: Arthrospira sp. PCC 8006; assembly: GCF_046480465.1. Lineage (NCBI taxonomy): Bacteria > Bacillati > Cyanobacteriota > Cyanophyceae > Oscillatoriales > Microcoleaceae > Arthrospira > Arthrospira sp. PCC 8006. The sequence goes on along the minus strand of NZ_PKGG01000004.1, from coordinate 57,435 downwards.
ATATACTAGGCTGTAACCTTGTTGGCGATTTTGGCGGTGGGTAACTTCTCCTTGGCTACTGAAAAAAAGCCTTTGTCCTAAACTACTACCCGATCGCGGCCATCCTGCTACATGGACGGTATCTCCCACATTGACGCTATCAGGGTTAGCCATAGTTGCGATCTGATAGCGTTGGGAGCTACTGAAGGGGGCGATCGCTAAGTCTAGTCCGGGTATCCGTTGAATTAGGCTATAGTAGACTGAGTGACGACGACCGTCTGGGGTGATGATTTCATAGTCCCCAATTTGGTTGACTACGTGCCAGTTAGTTAGCACATAGTAGGTGTTATCCTGTTTTTCGACAATCACCCCAGAACCGCCTTTGGGACCTTCAATGCGGACGGTGATCTCGGCGGCGATCGCATTAACTTCTGTGGCTGTTAGTTCATTAGTATTAGCACTACTTACGGTGATTGCCTCTGTGGCGATCGCCCACCCTAGCCAGGGAAAAACTACCCCTAGAATACCTAAACTTGAGGCAGTCAGACTAATTAATAATAATTGCCAATTTCTAATCTTAGTCATCTGACACACCTATATATAGCAGAGCAGGTGCGTCAGTTGGTCGGACGCACCTAGTCGCCATTTACATATCTTTTTTAAACTCTTCCAAAACCTTCATTAAATCGGCAATTACCTGGTTAGGAATTAGATCCGCCAGGGAAAGGGTTGTTTTACCACCCCCCAACTTAACAGGGGTATCTTTCAGAATGTTAATGACTATTTCTTCGTCTAAGTCGGCGCCATCTTCTAATATGGGATAGAGTTTTTCGGCAACGGGGGTGTGTAAATTGGCATCACCCAGGTATAAATTCCACTTGGTGATATCCATATAGACGTTTTCGCCAATTTCGGCGGCGAGTTTTTCGATCGCTTGGGTATTGCCAGAATTAGACATTTAGGAAACTCCGGTGATTTGCAAAAGGTGTTGGGTTCCGCTACGCTTCTCCCAACCTACTCTGTTGGGTTCCGCTACGCTTCTCCCAACCTACTTGGGTGTTGGGTTTCGCTACGCTTCTCCCAAACTGCTCTGTTGGGTTTCGCTGCGCTTCTCCCAACCTACTCTCCCAACCTACTTGGGTGTTGGGTTTCGCTGCGCTTCTCCCAACCTACTCTCCCAACCTACTTGGGTGTTGGGTTTCGCTGCGCTTCTCCCAACCTACTCTGTTGGGTTTCGCTGCGCTTCTCCCAACCTACTCTCCCAACCTGCTCTGTTGGGTTTCGCTGCGCTTCTCCCAACCTACTCTCCCAACCTGCTCTGTTGGGTTTCGCTGCGCTTCTCCCAACCTACTCTCCCAAACTGCTCTGTTGGGTTTCGCTGCGCTTCTCCCAACCTACTCTCCCAACCTACTTGCTACTCTGTTAGTTTTTGGTGGCGCTGGTGGAGGTGTAGTTAGCAATGGCAAAAATATAGATCATGTGCGCTAATAATATTGACAGCCAACCACCTGTTACCCAAACAGCCCAAGACCATGAGGCTTGGGATAGGTTGTTGAAAAACCACAGTCCTGAGTTGCAGGCGGCGAAAATAGCTACATGGACGGCGAAATTCATGCGATCGTCTAGGCGACGGTAGTCGGGATCTTGGCGATCGGGTTCACGGGGCCAACGGGGAGGCATGGAGTTTACATCCTTAGCATTTGCATTTACCTATTGTAGAGGAAAATGGCTGTTTTGACATTTAATCATGGTACGCTCCCCCCCCCTCTGACTCTCGGAGAGGTCTGGGGAAAGGGGAAGAGGCGGTTTAATGGTTTTTGGGGACTGCTAGGGGCGGTAATTTTTGGTGATAACGGCGTTAGAACTGGGGCGAATTTGGTTCCCATATCTCCTTGACCATATTTTAGTAAGTTCTGCCCCTAATAGAAAAATTTGACAGGAATAGAATATCCACAACAGAAGGACGACGAAGGAACTGGCGGCACCGTAAGCGGAAGCCACAGTAGCGCGTCCTAAATAAAAGCTAATGAAGGTGCGACCGATAATAAATAAAATAGCGGTAATACCTGAACCTACGGCTACGTCTGACCAGGCAATTTTGACATCTGGTAAAATCCGATAAATTTGACCAAATAAGATGGTGATTAAAATAAAAGAAACGCCGTTATCAATGAGCGATCGCAATAGGCGAGGAATGGATACTACCTTATCTAACCAATCACTCATCCCCGCCAAAAAAGAGCTAATTGCCAGGGAACTTAACAGCAATAAGCCGACAATTAAAACCATGATGATGGATAAAATTCGACTGCGGATAAATTCCCATATTCCTTGCCCGGGTCTGACTTCAACGTGCCAAATGATGTTGAGGGATTCTTTTAATTGAGCAAATATTGTGGTAGCGGCAAATAGGAGAGTCACCACACCAATGATGGTGGTGATTATGCTAGAACTAGGCTGAAATTGAGATTGGATAGCATTAGCAATAACTGAGGCTCCTTGTTCACCCATCAAAGTTTCTAGTTGGTCAATAACTTCTTTTTGGGCTACGGCTTCCCCGACAATGGAACCAGCTACAGCAATGACAATCATTAACAAAGGGGCTAGGGAAAATACCATATAATAGGCTAGGGCGGCGGCGAGAATGGGAACTTTGTCTTTTTGCCATTCGGTGATGGTTTCTTTAAACAGACTTTTGGCAGTAGCTAGATTCACGGCGCTAATATCCTATTATATGAATAAACAGAAACTACAATCCTATAGCATTAATTATCTGTCAATGGTAGCATAGGTGTTTGGTTGGCTTTGGTGAAAGTTGTTGAGATACTGTCAAACTTTGGAAAAGCATTGGCTTTCCCGCTTACAGAATGATTATCCTCAAGCTAATCCTGATACTTGGTCCAGTGTCGTGGTTTGGCTGTTGGGAGAAAATCCCGATCGCTGGGATAGTTTAGAACCCGATCGCCGTCAAGCCTTGGAAGCTGGGTTAAATTTTCGTTATCGGATTCTGAAAGAACGTTATTGGGGGGTTTCCTCAAATCAAGCCTATCGGAATTTGATGCAACGTCTGGGGGGTTTGGTTATCCTGCGCCAGAAAATTCAAACCTGGGTGGCTACGAGTCGCGATCGCCAACGTCAGGTGGTGGATGTCCTACAAGAGGTGATCCAAAATATGTTGGATCGCGATCACTATCTTAAACAGCAAATTCAGTGGATCGCTCAATGTACCGATGATCCGCGACTGCGTAATAGTTTGTTATTGACCACAGTTGAGGAATATTGTCTGCGTCCCATTCGCAATCAACCCCTACTGGTCTATCGGTTTGTTAACTATCTTTATCGGTCCCAACGAGGGGGACTGACTCAGGTCCCGACAGGAGAGTGGGTTAAACAGATCTCTGAGGAAATTGTGTTGGGAGATAAGGATGAACCGATCAGCCTATTGGATGATTCGGCGATCGCTCAATATCAGGAATCTCAGTATTTGGAGGAACAAAAAGCCCAGCGGGTATTCATCCAAAAACAGTTTCAAGCCTATCTGCAGGAAAATGTCGATCCGATCGCCGCCCAATGGCTAGAATTATACCTGCGCGGCTACAGTCAAGAGGCGATCGCCCAAAAGTTGCAGCTACCCATCAAACAGGTATATCGAATGCGGGAAAAGGTCGGTTATCATGCGACGCGCAACTTTGCTGTGAAAATCGCCCCAGAATTGGTTATGGACTGGCTGGGAATTTCCCTGGTTAACCATCGCCTCGGTCTGACTCCCTCTCAGTGGGAAAAGTTCTATCAGGATTTGACCCCCACTCAACGTCGGCTTATTGATCTCCTCAAAGCTAACAATTCTATTGATGCGATCGCCAAAACCCTCAATACCAAGGTTTCCCGGGTACACAGTGAATGGTCAAAAATTTACCTCGCCTCCCAGGTTATTCGCAATAATGACAACCCGCCATCAGCCTAAGTGTATCCTAATCCCCTTTGGGTTAATAAATAAACCGCAAAACTCCCCAACCAATGACTTCCGGCGTAATCACACAGAGAAACGGGTTCTAACCCTACTCGACGATGTACCGCCGCCACGGCTTGTAAACTGCTAATGCGTGGATCATCAGGGGGAAGTCCCGCGATAATTCCCTCTAACATCCAAGCGCGACTTAGGTTGAGACCATCAAAATGGGATTGTTGATAGTCGGTGGGGTTGCTGGGAATTACTGGAGATAACCAGTCTATTTCAGGGGTTTCTGGGATGTTTGGGAGAAATTCCCCCAGCCAATTAGCGAAGTTTTCGGCATCTAAAAAACGCCTCATTAAATCGGCTTCGGCTAAGGTCGGAGAGAGGAAATCACAGCCTAGGGGCTCTATATGTAAGGGATAGTTGCGATCGCCATGATAAAACATCTTAGCTCGTTCTTTGACTAAACCAGCCAGATCTTGATTATCGGTAGCTTTCGCCCAATCCCAAATTAAACCCATAGCAAAGGCGGTTTGAATATGGGTCCCACTGCGGTTAGGACAGGCTAAATCTAACAGCCATTGTCGCAGGTTATTAACTGCTACTTCTTCTAAGGGTTGCAGTATTTCCCCCCACTGTTTTCCTTGGCTATCATTCCAGCCCCGCAATTCGGCGGTTAATTGTAATAACCACCCTAAACCATAGGGACACTCAAACTCTGGTCTATCTTTCAGATAATCGGCTTCTTGGGCGATCGCTTCTGTGGTCAAGTTTTGGCTGACTTTTTCCCTGGCTTCTTCGCTCAATTCCACTTCCGGAAAACACCGCATCACCCGCACTAACAGCCAATGATTGTGAACCGCAGAATGCCAGTCTAAACAACCATAAAAGGCTGGGTTGAGTTGACGATGAGGTACTAAATCATTTTCCTCAGATAAACCATAGAAATGCACATGGGGATATTCCCTATGTATACATCCTAAAGCACATCTAACAAAAGGCAAGACTACTGTGGGATTTACCTGGTCAGTTTTCACAAATATTTATCGGGTTTTAGCAGTGAACATTCCGGGGTTTTAACCAGTGGGGATATATTCCCTACACCAGATAGTTAAATTGGGGTGTCCTCTGGCTAAGGCGAATAAGCGATCGCCCCTCAATCTACACCTTATATAATCCCGTAACTTAGCCGTTTTGTTGACATTCAACACCTGCCAAATTCTGGATTTTTTTCTTATCCATAAACCCGCAAAAATAGCGGCATTTTTTACATAAATATAATCGGATTTTCGGCTGAATTTTAGCCGTCTATTGCCGGTGGGACAGGTTGAATATTGATTAATAATAATTGTCTCAGTGGCTGCTAGGTCGCGTTCCTGTTGTAGAGTTAATTGATAGGTAGTGTTTCCATAGAGTGCCGCTATTTCTAGGACATAAACACCTGCGGGTAAATTAAAGGCGATCGCTGACCCCTCATTAGGCTGCACTAATTGGCGACTTACTAGGCGACCCCTAGCCGTTTTTAGTCGCAATTCTACCCCAGCACTAAAGCCTTCCACAGAACAGTTTAACCATCCCTTAACCGGATGATTAAAGGTGTAGATGTCTATGGCATCTCTCCCCATAAACCCTACATAAACGCCATGATTAGCTAAATTTCCCAGTGCAAAAGTGATGGCAGCAGCCATAATTACAGCCCCAAGTTTTTCGTCAAACTTCCTATGGAATTATACCACAGTTTACACATTATATAGCATTCCACAGCAAATTAATTATTTTTCTCTAGCTACAGCAGGTTAATCGTCCCCCAGACCCTAGGCTGAGATTTTTAATCATTTTTCAACTATTGTCGCGCTAACTTGGTGCTAAAATTCTCTACAATGATAATCATTCTCACCCACGGAGTCCCACACCCAAATCAAAAGCCATTATTCCCGTGGAGTGAAAAGCATGATCAGCAGTTAGTAGGAGGTTTTGATGATTTCCGGATCTCGATTATTTGGACGTTTAACAGTATTGGTCGCTTCCACAGTCGCCCTAGGTTTAGGGGGTTGTGGCCCTACAGCTACCACTAGCGAGACAGAAACACCAGAGACTCAAGCTACAACTGTAGCCACAGAAGCACAGTTACATGTGGTGACCACATTCACACCCATGACACAGTTTACCAGGGCTGTGGTAGGCGATCGCGCCACAGTAGTGCAACTAATGCCGACTAATGTCGGACCCCATGATTTTCAGGCGAGACCAGGAGATATACAGGCGATCGTCAACGCTGATGTCTTGGTGAAAAACGGCCTCGAAATGGAGTTTTTCCTAGATAGTTTGATTGAGAATGCCCGCAATGATAACCTAGTAATTATTGACTCTAGTAAAGGCATCCCTACCGTTGCTAATGAAGATCACGGTCACGGTCACGGTCACGGTCACGGACATGATCACGGTCACGGWCAYGAWCAYGRTCACGGACATGATCATCACCATCATGGAGAATTTAACCCCCATATTTGGCTAGACCCTAAACGCGCAATTCAACAAGTCCAAAATATTCGAGATGGCTTAATAGCCGCTGACCCAGAAGGGGCCGAAAAATACACAGCCAATGCGGCTGCATTTATCGAAAAACTGCAACAACTTGATGCTGAGATTACCCAAAAACTAGCACCTTTTTCTGGACAAACTTTTGTAGTATTCCATGATTTTGCCCCCTACTTTGCCGAAAGCTACAACCTTCAAGTTGAATCTTTTGTGGGTATCCCCGAACAAAATCCATCCCCCCAAGATGTGCAAAGAGTTATGAATACCGTTGCCGAATCAGGACTACAAACTATCCTCACTGAACCCCAAGTAGATCAGGATATGTTTTCTACGATCGCCCGAGATATGGGAATTAGTGTCGGTGTATTTAACCCTATGGAAACCGGAGGACCTGAATCCATTGAACCCGAATATTACCTGCGTGTTATGCGGGAAAATGCTCAAAATTTATTAGATGCTTTCGGCGGACAAACACAGTCATGGCTACCTTTATCAACCCCTAAATCTGTCGCAGTTATCCCCCAACCTGTCGGCTTACGCTTCTAGGTTATCCCCTCTGATATTTCCGGGGTATTTACCCTGGAAAATCATCATTAAATTGCACCCTCTTAAAGGAGAATAAAATTGAAAAATCCCGTGTTAATGGTGGATAGATTAACAGTTTATCATGATACCTATTTGGCTGTTGACAATGTTTCTTTTAGCTTAGAAGAAGGAACCGATATGGCGATTATTGGACCTAATGGGGCTGGGAAAAGTACATTAATTCAGTCAATTTTAGGTATTTTACCGCGCCAAAATGGTGATGTATTTATCCTAGGACAGTCTTTGAGTCGCTCAGGATATTTGCCTAATTATGTCCGCCAAGAAATTGCCTATTTACCCCAAAATTTTATGTTCGATCGCCGCATTCCTATTACCGTTGAGGAATTAGTCGGTTTGGGATGGGATAAATTAGGTCTAAAACTGCCTTGGGTGGGTTCCAGAAGCCGTTATCAGGCTATTAGACAAGCCTTAATTAAGGTGGATGCTTGGAAGCTGCGCCATAACTTGATTGGCGGTCTTTCTGGTGGTGAAATGAAGCGAGTTTTATTAGCTTATTGTGTGGTGCGCCCCCGCCGATTGTTAATACTTGATGAGGCTTTGGCTGGCTTAGATTTTCAGGGAGAGTTGGATTTTTACCAATTATTATATCAACTCAAAAAAGAAGAAGGTTGGGCAATTTTGCAGATTTCCCACGACCTCGATCAGGTGAGAAAACACTGCGATCGTGTACTCTGTTTAAATCGCATGGTCTTATCAGAAGGAACCCCAGAAACTATCCTCTCCCCCGAAAATATATCCGTCGCTTATAGTTCTCAATTACGATTAATCAGTAATAACAATACGCCCTATAAAATTACTGGTTAACCACCCACAATTCATGGCTTTATTAATGTTCTAAATAGACCAAATAGAAGGAGATTAACCCTTGACAATTCCAGCCGAATTAACTCGTATTATTCAACTTTTTCAACTTCCTTTTATGCAGCGAGCCCTCATGGGTGGCATTCTCACCGGGTTGATGGGGGGAATGTTAGGCAGTTTCACCATTTTAAGGCAGCTTTCATTTTTCAGTGATGCTCTCGGACATTCGGCATTATTAGGCATTAGTATTAGCCTATTATTAAGGCTTGATCCGTCTTGGGCTATACTACCTTTTGCCGTAGTATTTGCCCTTGGTGTCACCTATTTTATGGAACGTACTCAACTCTGGACTGATGCTTTATTAAATATAATTTACTCTTCATCTCTGGCTATTGGCATTATTATCCTGAGTTTTAGAGACAATTACCGAGGGGGAATTAATAATATTTTATTTGGTGATATTTTGGGGATTCGGGAATCAGATTTAATCTTGTCTGGTTTGTTACTATTAATCTGCATTGCATTTATTACCCTCACTTTGCGATCGCAGATGTTACTAACCTTAAACGAACCTTTAGCCATTGCGCGCGGCGTGGCTGTCACACCCCATCGCACTTTCTTTATAGTCTTATTATCCCTACTGGTGGGAATATCCATAAAGGCGATCGGTGTATTACTAATTAGTGCTTTTGTGGTAATTCCCGCCTGTGCCGCTAGGTTACTAACCCGCAATTTTATCAGTTACATAATAGTATCATCCGCTTTAGGTGGATTTAGTGCGGTTTTAGGCATGATATTATCAGCATTATTAAATTTGCCCTCCGGTCCCAGTATTGTCACCATGCAGTTAGCCATTTTTCTGCTGGCTATTCTCATTCCCAATCTGAAACTGTTAGTATCCTAATATCTGCCATAGATACCATTAAAGGTCTGTTAATGTAGCGATCGCCGCCAGTTAAAAAACTTATTTAATAAACTTTGCTGCCATTTACTTTCAGCAAATTTCCGCTTTTTCAATAATAAAGCCGCCTTACTATTCACCTCCGAAAGAGTCGGGTAAACGTGAATACCTGTTAACGCCGAAACCTTCAAATTGTTAGCCATTGCCAAAACCACCTCATGGATTAATTCCCCCGCCGCCGGTCCGACAATATGAGCCCCAAGAATCTCCCCATTTCCGCGCACAATAATCTTCCCAAACCCCGCAGTTTCTCCCTCGGCTTGGGCGCGATCCACATCAGAAAACTGTTGTTTAAGAATATAAACATCATCCCCATAATGACCCCTCGCCTGTGCTTCTGTCAACCCCACCCGCGCCAATTCTGGGTCAGTAAATGTCGCCCAAGGAATTACCCGATAATTGACCTTACTTACTGGGAAAAATAGGGCATTAGTCAACACCACGACGGCTTCATAACCCGCCACATGGGTAAACTGATAACCCCCAATGACATCCCCACAGGCATAAATTCGAGAATTGGTAGTTTGCAGCTTTTCATTTACCTTAATTCCCCCTTTATCTACCAGTACCCCCGCCGCCTCTAAATTCAGGGATTCCACATTAGGCGATCGCCCTGAAGATACCAAAATCTCATCAACAATAACCGTATTATCCCCCGATTTAATCAGTTTTTTATCCTGTGCAATTTCCACAGCTTCCGCGCGGGATTTCGGCAAAATTCGGATACCTTCCGCCTCAAATTGCTGTTCAACTACCCTAGCTGCTTCCGGGTCTTCTTTCGGTAAAATATGATCGCGACTGGAAATAATTGTCACCTCCGAACCCAACCGAGAAAAAGCCTGTCCTAACTCACAACCAATAGGACCCGCCCCAATGATAGCCAGAGATTTAGGGCATTTTTCCAAGGAAAATACCTGCTCATTAGTGAGAAAACCAGCCTCTGTTAAACCTGGTATATTGGGAATAGCCGCACGGGAACCCGTAGCAATCACAAACGCCCTAGCTTTTAACTGTTTCCCATTGACTGCAAAGGTTTGATAATCAATAAATTGACCATCCCCAAAAATCACCTCAACCCCTAATCCCTCAAAACGTTCTGGGGAGTCATGGGGTTCTATATTTTTAATGACTTGTTGAACATGAGCGATCGCTTCCGCAAAATTAATCGTTGGTGAGGTTGTATGTACACCAAATCTAGCCGCATTTTTGACTTGATAAGCCATGCGAGAAGCATGGATGAAAGACTTGCTAGGAACACAACCAAACCAGAGACAATCACCCCCTAAGCGATCGCGTTCCACTAGGGCCACTTTAGCCTTTAATTGGGCGGCGGCACTAGCCACAACCAAACCCCCGGAACCCCCACCAATTACGATAATATCATAATCCACAGCCATAATTTTTTACCTAATTCAATCACATCAATTTGCTACCCTCAGAATATGATAAACTCATCAATCTGAAGGTAGCCTGAACCTTAACCGAGTAATAACTAAAAATTACCCCAACTTCTGATTAACTCACAGATGGATCTGTGGTAGTTTCTGACCCGCCACCCGCGAAAAATTGGCGAGTTACAGCAGCAGTAATAATGTGGGAAAGTAAACCCATGGGACCCGCAAATAAACATAAAATCAGAGAATGAATTGTCCAAACCCCGGTTTTTTGTCCTTCCCAATATATCCAACGTCCCACAAACAGATCTAAGATTAAAAAGTGAACCCACCCCGCCGCTGCGATCGTTTCATCTCCGAAAAACTTAGCGATATCTGCTAATTGGGGGTTAGATAAAGCCGCTGCACTTTCCGGGTTTATGCTACCCGCAAACAGATACAGATATGTTAACGCCAACAGGATAAAGGGAATATATGATTCCATCACTTTTCTGGTAACTCCCCAATTGGGAAGAAACACCATTAGACTCCAAAAAGGAAGTACAAATATGTTGGCGACATTAAAAATTTGGTCAACTGGTAAATTCAACATGGCTGACTTGTGAACAGTATTAAGTAACTATAACAAATTTTGGGGAGTTTGTTAATCATCAGGCTGTCTATAATGTGCCTAGATTAATTCCGGTGAGTTAATTAAATAAACTCTGATGCTCAATAGTTAAAATTGTGACGGGATTTACCGGCGCAAATTTGGTCAAATTACCGATGGAAAATGAACGGGAAATCTGCACTTGTAAAAGATGATAATTCCAGCTTTTTTCAGATTGGATCTTGTATTTGACCCACTCTAAGGCTAAATTTAGATGTTCTAAGGTTCTCAGGACTACCACTATCCTACCTCCCGGAGAAAGTCTAATGCTACAGGTTCCTAAAATCTCCGGTAAATTGTTGTCACTATTTCCCATAAAAATGCGATCGGGGGTTCTTAAATGATGCAATATGGCGGGGACTTCCCCATTGATTGATATGACATTTTTTATCTGAAATCGGCGACAATTCTGCTCTATTAAAGACGTTCCATATGCCGTTTTTTCGATGGCGTAAATTGTGGAGTTGGGAAATAATCTCGCCATTTCTACTGATACTGAACCCGGACTGGCTTGCATATCCCAAATGACTTGATTTGGCTGTAACCCTAGTTCGCCTAATGCTAATATACGCAGTTCCCGTGGGGTGCTTAATTCGGGTTCGTTGGTATTACCAAAAAATAGGTTATCTGGGATTCCTAAGCTGGGAATATTCGCTAAATTGACCTCATTTATAACCTCTGGTAAATCGGGTAATAATATTACCAGGTTTAAGGGTGAAAATTGATGACGATTGATACTCTGGATAGAGTAGGGTTGGACTCGTTCATTTTCGCCCCCTAAATTTTCGGCAACCCAGAATTGATAAACTCTGGGTAAATCTAGGGATAAGATTAATTGGGCGATCGCTTGAGGGGGATAATCTACACTTGTGAAAATGCCTATCTTTGTCACCCCGTCTTTTAAAGCCTGAGTTAAACTATCTACTGACCGATTATTAAGGGTAATTAATCTCGCATCTTCCCAAGGAATTTGCAGGCGATTAAAAGCCAACTGCATTGAACTAATATGGGGATGAAAAATTAACTGATCTGGCGGAAATTGAGCTGCTAATACTCCCCCGATATCAAATAATAACGGGTCGCCAGATACTAAAAATATCACTTCTGGGTTGGTCTGATAATTTCTTTCCCAATTGGTTAGCCATTGTTTGAGTTCCGACAGGGTTTCCACCAGGTCATTTAGCAGCAATTTCGGAATAGTCTCATGGCTAAAATAACCCAAATTACGAGAGTTACCGACTAACAGATTACCCCGTTTAACTACCTGGCGCACAGACTCCGACAGTCCCGCCAATCCATCTAAGCCAATGCCAATAATATTTATTGTCAATTATCTATTTTCGGTAAAATTTGCCAGTTCCCAGTTGAGGAATTGTTAACTGTTTAGGAATAAGGTTTATGGGTAGATAACCCACTAAATATGGTTCTCTTAAATGGGATAATTGGTTAGTGCGTCATTAGCCAATTTTGCTCTAATTGAGATTCAAAAAGTAACTGGATATGACGCACTCCGAAAATCTTAAAAAATAAACCTTGGCCAGTGAGGTTCTCGTTGATAAGCCATCATGTCTTCAAACTTCCTAAAATCGGCTTTTTTGATGAAGATTTCTTGGGAATTATCCAGCCATTGATGGTTAAATTCAAAAAGTTGTTGACTCAAAGTTTCTCGGTCTAAATCATTAGGGATAGAGCCAAAATAACCCAAAGTTACATGAGCCACCAAGTGATATTGCTGCTCAATTCCCAAAGCCATTAAATTAGGGTTCTGATAAATAGACCTGCGGAATTGAATCAACAAATTATAAGCCTCCTCATCCCTAGGAACCAGACAAACAACGATCGCTCTAGTCATTACCATCAAACCCAAAACCTGCCAAGCAAAAGGCTTGGAGATTTTCTGAGATTCAAAAATGGTAAAAGATTCGGCGATCGCCTCTTGAACTTTACTTTCAAAATCTGGTATTTCCCGAGAAGCCTCTCGATATAAATCATCCCAAATCAAATCAGCCAAAGTAAAATGAAGGCTATCTGGGGGAATCTTCACAAAAAAATCAGGGTCTAAAATTTGTGCCAGTTGCTGTTGACAATCCGTCAAATTTTGATAAAAATCGGCATTATCAACATCTTCCCCCGCCGGAGGCGTAATCACACTGTAACCAGGAAAAGGAACCGGCTTCCTCTGACCTTGAGCATCGAGGGTAAACTTAGGGGATTCCTGAATGTGTTCCAGTTGTGATAGATAAGCCGGCCCTAAAGTCATCCTGGCCACACGATTGACATAGGTTTGATAGTTATCGTCCAACTCTGTTTTCCTCGTTATTAAAAGACAATTTGTTATGCCAATTTACCTGTACTGGGGGGACGACGACTTCTCCCTGAGCAAAGCAGTAGACACCTTGCGGGAATCTGTCGTTGATCCCAATTGGTCTAGTTTCAATTTTGACAAAATTCTGCCCGATACACCAGATTCGGTCATTTCTGGACTAAATCAAGCTATGACTCCACCATTCGGCTTGGGACATCGTTTGGTATGGCTAGTTAATACACCCCTGACTCAGCATTGTTCTCCAGAAATTCTACAGGAGTTAGACCGAACCTTACCCGCTATTCCCGAAACCACCACCTTATTATTTAGCAGCCCCAATAAACCCGATGGCCGCCTCAAATCCACCAAACTCCTACAAAAATATGCCCAAGTTAAGGATTTTTCGGCAATACCACCCTGGAAAACTGACCAATTGGAACAGCGGGTCCGAGAAGTAGCCCAACAATTGGGAGTCAAACTTAAACCAGAATCAGTGGAATTTTTAGCCGAAGCGGTCGGAAATGATACCCGCCAACTCTATGGCGAAATGGAAAAACTCAAACTATATGCTGATACCATAGACCGTCCCCTAGACATCAAAACTATTACTCCCCTAATCCACAGCAATACTCAGAATAGTCTAAAACTGGCGATCGCCATTAGAGAAGGCAAAACTAGCCAAGCCCTAGGGTTAATTGCCGATTTAATCGCCCACAATGAACCCGCCCTCAAAATCCTAGCTACCCTAGTCGGACAATTCCGCACCTGGCTATGGGTCAAATTGATGATCGAAACCGGAACCAGAGATGATCAAGAAATCGCCCGCCTAGCCGAAGTCGGGAACCCCAAGCGCATATACTTCCTTAAAAAAGAAGTGCAACCCCTTTCCTTACAGCAACTTCAACAAACCTTACCCAAACTGCTGCAATTGGAAATTAGCCTTAAACGTGGCGCAGATGAACAGTCAACACTACAAACACAGATAATCGAACTTTGTCGCTTATTTCAACGTTAGTGTATGATACATTATCATGGAGTGGCACAGTTCGCCGTTTCAGTCTGGGTCTGGTATCTTTACACCCGGGTAATATCCGGTGTAAGGGMAGGTTAAAAGMCCCAATCCCGACCCCCCCCCGTTTTTGATCTGTGTCATGTCGCAAATATCACCGAAAATTTTCCCCCAAGGTTCTCGTGAGGGTTAGCCATGCCAAACCAAAGCCAAATGGAACTAGCCAAGCAGGGCGATCCCCAGGCGATTGCCAATGTGATTAACAATTCCCTAAAAGCTAAAAACATTAATGCCGATGTCTGTGGGGAAGATAACTCCCTACACATCATGCTAGAAGGGGATGCGGTTCCTAACAATCAACAATCATTGGTGAATTTTGTTCGCAATGGGATGACTAAGTTAGATGTCCCCTCTATCTATACTGTCAAAATCTATGGACGACAATTGGGGGATGATCTGGCTTGGGAAGAAGAGATCGTTTTGAAGGAGCCACCGCAAACGGCGATCGACCCGGAAGATGATATGATTCCCCCTGATGTGGTTGATATCGAGGACGATTTCAGCGAACAAGATACCCTCCTCGATCAGGATGATCATATTGATGATTATGTTGTCGATGATGATGACATCGACCCTGACGACATCGACCCTGACCAAGAAATTGACGATGATGACGAGTATCGCTACATTCCCGAAGAAGATGATGATCCTGATGAGGATGATGAGGACAAAACCCAAGAAGTACAACCTTCTCAGCCGAAAAGCAATAAATTCCTGTTACTGATTCCGATTATATTATTGGTGGCGATCGCTGCTGTGGCAGGATTGCATTTTGCTGGTATCTTCCCTCTACCCTTCCTCCCCGGTGGTAGTTCAGAAATCACCGCCGACCCAGCCGACCCAGCMRAMYSMRCCGACCCAGCCGACCCAGAAACTCCCCAAGCGGCCGACCCAGCCGACCCAGAAACTCCCCAAACGGCCGAACCCGCAGCTACCCCCACGGTGGCGACTGACCCTTGGCGTGAAGGCATTAATGCGGCCATGAATGCGGCGACCCTAGCCCAGAGCGCCCAATCTCAAGCTGAATGGAATGCGGTAGCCAGTGAGTGGCAAAAAGCCAGTGAACTCATGAGCCAGGTTCCACAGGACAGCGAAAACTATCAGGCTGCTCAAGAGAGGGTTAGCCAGTATGCTGAGAATCAGCGGATAGCCGAACAACGTGCAGCCACTGCGCCCTAGGGAAGATAGGAGGGTATACCCGTGACTAATAAACAAGCCAGATCACAGAGATATCATCGCAGCGGCCCCAAACCATGGCCGGGCAGTATCCAACCGACTCATTATACCCTGTTGGGCTTGCATCCCTCGGCATCGTCTATGGAAATTCGGCGGGCTTACCGAGAACTGAGTAAACGCTATCATCCAGATACAACAGATTTATCAGAAGATGATGCTAAAGCTAAATTCCAAAAGTTGAATGAAGCATATAGCATTCTGAGTAATCCCGATCGCCGTCAAATGTATGATCAAACCATTAGTACAAACAGGGTGATCACTCCCCCCACGGAGATTAATTATCGGAACCATTCGAGACCCCCAAAATCGAGGCATTCCAGCGCCACAGAAGCGATCGCCGCTGAAAATCGGCCTTTATCTCCCGGAGAACTATTTGCTCTGTTAATGATGGCAGTCAGTTTGATAAGCTGTTTAGGATTAGCAATAGCGATCGCCCTGTTTCGTTCAGATATAACCCTTTAAGCGAGTCCCTAGAAAAMTTTTCAACAGCAATCAATTATGACCTTACCAAGTCCCAATACCCCCCTATATAACCATCCCCTACCAGAAATAGAAGACTGGTTACGCTCCCTGGGCGGTGAACAAGACCTCCAGGAACTCCATTKTTGGCAAGTAGAAAAGCCCACATGGAAAGCCGACCTATGGTTGGATATTGACCAAATAACAGTACGTTACATTGGCGCAGGTACAGACGGCCAAGATATTCAACGCTCCTTTAAATACTCCCTCAGTCGTCAAGATATCGAACAAGCGGTTTTTTCCGGTCCCTAATTCAATCACGAGTACCCACCTTACCAAATCGACGCTCTCGCTGCTGATAAGAACACAGGGCCTGGTGAAACTCATGGCTGTTAAAATCCGGCCAGAGAGTGTCAGTCACATAAATCTCAGCATAGGCAATTTGCCAGAGCAAAAAATTACTAATCCGTAATTCCCCACTGGTGCGAATCAATAAATCCGGGTCACAAGTTCCGGCTGTATACAAATACTTTTCAAATAAAGCCCCATCAATGGCTTCCGGTTCGAGAGTACCCTGTTTAACCTGATTGGCGATCGCCTGACAAGCCCTAACAATCTCCTCCCGTCCCCCGTAATTAGTAGCCACAGTAAACAAAATCCCCTCATTATTGCGGGTAGTCTCCATTGACTTCTCAATGCACTCCCTCAGAGAAGCAGGAAGCCGATGCAAATTACCCACAAACCTAATCCTAACCTCCTCCTCCATCATCTCCTCAAGTTCCCGCATGAGAACCCGCTCAAACAAAGCCATCAAAAAATCTACTTCTTCTAGGGGTCGCCCCCAATTTTCGGTGGAAAACGCATAAACCGTTAAAGCATTAATTCCCCAATCACGACAGTAACGGAGTAAATTCTTGAGAGCATCAATCCCTCGCCGATGCCCCATAGTGCGTGGTAGTCCCCGACGTTTCGCCCAGCGACCATTACCATCCATGATCACCGCGACATGGTTTGGGAGGCGATTTCGGTCAAGGTCAGCAGGTAACTCATGTATAACCCTTGGCTTTCGATTCATTTTTTCTCCCGAGAAGCTGACGAACGAAAACGGAACACCTTGGAAATGAACGACAACCTCTTTAATCCTATCCGCCGTTTAAGGGTATCTATGGAAATAGGAGGCTTAGTTTTATCATCCCCCGCTAGAAAAGACCGAGCTTCTAATAACTCCTTGAGTTTACTACTGGTTAGGGGTCGGTTCAGTACACCCTTATCAGCCAGAGAAATTGACCCAGTTTCCTCGGAAACCACAATACATACACACTTAGCAACCCTTTCTGTAATGCCCATAGCTGCTCGATGGCGGGTTCCCAACTGTCGCGAGGCTATCCGTTCAGACAGGGGCAAAATCACCCCTGCAGCAGCCACCCTAGAGGCTCTAATCAGCACCGCACCATCATGGAGTAGAGTTTTAGGCTGAAAAATCGTCTGTAGCAGTTCCCTGGAAACTTCCGCATTTAAACGCACACCCGGAACGGAAAAATCACGCTCATCAATGGGACTGCCTATTTCAATTATAATCAAAGCCCCAGTACGGTTTTGAGAAAGTTCTTTGACCGCCTCGACAATTTGATCAATGACTCCATCGGATTCAGGGATACCTTTTCGGCTGGCAGCAAACAGTTGCAGCACCTCCCCTCGCCCTAATTTTTCCAGAAATTGTCTAAACTCTGACTGCAAAATTACAGCCATAGCCACTGCGGAACCAGTTACCAAACTATTTAGGGCAATATAAAGCAGTCTCAGATTAGCCCAATTACTGATGGCCGTTGCCAACATTAACACAATGAAACCTCGAACCATCCACAAGGTTCGACGCTCTCCAATAATCACAAGGACGATATAGGCGACGGCAAAAACCAGTCCAATATCGATGCTGTTAACCAACCAGGACTCAAGCCAGGCAGGGTCTTGACTTTGACCCGAACTCATTGAACGCGATATGAGGTTAAAACTATTGACATCTTCCCGAACTCCCAACTTATCGATAATGAATTAATTATCTATATTGCTGGGGACTCGATTCCTCATCCTCAAATGGGGACAGGCATGATGCGGGGCGATGTCTAACCCCGCGTTAGTTACTTAAATTAAGGCATCAAGGGCGATCGCCAAGCCTTTCGGGTAAACGATCCTGACGAATCAGATCTGAATAGGTCTCCCGTTGAATAATGATCGTACTTATTCCCTCATTCACCAGAACCGCTGCCGGACGAGGCAGACGATTATAGTTAGAAGCCATACTATAATTGTAGGCTCCCGTTGCCATTACCACCAAGATATCACCAGTTTGACAATCTCCGGGGAGATGGGCTTGTTGGATTAAGATGTCCCCAGATTCGCAATGTTTGCCAGCTACTGTTATGGTTTCGGTTAATGGTGCCGACATCCGATTAGCAATTACCACTCTGTAGACAGATTGATAAGTAATCGGACGGGGATTATCTGACATTCCCCCATCCACTGCTATATAAGTTCGCATATCTGGAATCTCTTTGCGCGAACCAATCGTGTAAGCAGTGATCGCCGCCGGACCAATAATCGATCGCCCTGGCTCACACAACAGCTTAGGTAAAGGGATCTGGCGTTGTTCACAGGCGGCGACGACCGATGAGGCGATCGCACTCACCCAACTTTCAATACTGGGGGGGTCATCATCTTCTGTATACCGAATCCCTAAACCTCCCCCCACATTAWCTTCCGTAATATTTAAACCATACTGACTGCCTTTAGTGACCGCATCCATTAGCACCCCAGCCAAGTCTTGATGGGGTTGCAGTTCAAAAATCTGAGAGCCAATATGAGCGTGAATTCCCTCGCAGCATAGGGATGGATTGCTACTGACAAATTTAAACACCTCATCGAGTTGATTAGGATCAAACCCGAATTTACTATCAAGATGTCCCGTCCGAATATACTCATGGGTGTGGCACTCAATACCCGGCGTAAATCTGATCATCACCCGCACGGGAGATGTTACCGACATTTGATCTGCCAACTCCACCAGGTTGGTCAGGTCTAGCCAGTTGTCAGCCACCACAGTACAGCCAGTGCTAATGGCTAACTCCAGTTCTGATCGCGATTTGTTGTTACCATGTAGGTAAATCTTATCGGGACTCACCCCCGCCATGTTTGCCGTGTATAGTTCCCCACCGGAAACCACATCAGTCCCCAAACCTTCCGAGGCAACTATTGCACAAACCGCTAAACAATTCCATGCCTTAGAAGCATAAAGAATCAGCGATTCTCCCGGGTAGTATTTTTCCCAAGCCTCCCGATATTGACGGCAAGCAGTACGGACCGTCACTTCGTCTAATATATACAGAGGGGAACCAAACTGACTGACCATTTCCGCCACATCACAACCGCCAATTTCTAGGTGATCTTGGTGGTTGACCGTAGCCGTGAGGGGTAACAGTTGTTGGTTAGGCGATATCGAGGTTGTGCCTTTTTCCGAGTTGAGTAGGTACTGAAGTCCAGAATTTTCCACAGTTTTAGTATCAATAGTTAGTTTATTTATCGGCGCGTGTATCTGCGATCGTACCAAATTTCTGTCACCATTGTTAATCTTAATCTATCTATTAGCTTTCACCCCAGCCTCTGTGACCATCCTACAACTCAAACTTCTCACCCCCGACTTATTACCCGCAGTAGTAGAACTCGATCGCCTCTGCTTAGGTGGATTATGGAATCAATCTGGATATCAAAGGGAATTAAATAGCGCCAATAGCGATCTGGTCATCTGGACACATCCAACCTACGGACAACCCTTGTCCGGTTTACAGACAATTTCCGTAGAAGTCCCCCAAACGCCACCCCCACCCGTCATAGGCATCGGTTGTCTCTGGGCTATTGTAGACGAAGCCCATATCACTTTACTAGCCATTCATCCCGATTATCGGCGCTTAGGTCTAGGGTCAAATTTACTGCGGGCTTTACTGCAACTCGCCCAACAGCGAGGATTATCCCATGCGACCTTAGAAGTTAAGGCTTCCAATGATATCGCCCTATCTCTATATCAAAAATTCGGCTTCCAAATCGCGGGAAGGCGCAACAAATACTATGCCGACACCGGAGAAGATGCCCTAATACTTTGGCTTTCTGGTCTCCCAAGTCTTATTTGAGATTGTGCTAGAATCCGGGATCAGAGACAGACAACCACGATACAGAATCACTGATTCGATTTCGGGTACCTTGTCCCTATTCGGCAGATTCTGTAGCCATTGGGGACTACTCAATAGCCAAAGATGAGCCGATCGCCAACCCAAATACCTGATCCCCTAGATACAATTAAAAATGAGTCAATCCCATAAGTGAAACTTGTTGAGCAACTTTCAGCATAGTTTTACCCGATCATTGAAAATATCACGCTAAAATTAGCATACGAGCCAGCAGCAGGTGATAAAAACTAGCCATGTTTGAACGCTTCACAGAAAAAGCCATTAAGGTGATCATGTTAGCCCAGGAGGAAGCACGCCGCCTGGGACATAACTTCGTAGGAACAGAACAGATCCTCCTGGGTCTGATTGGCGAAGGGACTGGCGTAGCAGCCAAAGTCCTGAAATCGATGGGGGTCAACCTCAAAGATGCTCGGATCGAGGTCGAAAAAATCATCGGCCGCGGCTCCGGGTTTGTCGCCGTTGAAATTCCTTTCACTCCGCGCGCCAAAAGGGTTTTAGAACTCTCCTTAGAAGAGGCTCGTCAACTCGGACATAATTATATCGGGACAGAACATTTGCTTCTGGGTCTGATCCGAGAAGGAGAAGGAGTAGCCGCTCGTGTCCTGGAAAATTTGGGGGTTGACCTGTCGAAGGTTCGCACCCAGGTAATTCGGATGTTGGGTGAAACCGCCGAAGTCGCCGCCGGGGGCAGTAGTGGTCGCACTAAGACCCCAACCCTCGATGAGTTTGGCTCGAATTTGACCCAAATGGCCTCCGAGGGCAAACTTGACCCGGTAGTGGGACGACAAAAGGAAATTGAGCGGGTGATCCAAATTTTGGGTCGTCGTACTAAAAATAATCCGGTGCTAATTGGAGAACCCGGTGTCGGTAAAACCGCGATCGCCGAAGGTCTCGCCCAGCGCATTGCTCAAAATGACATTCCCGATATCCTGGAAGATAAACGAGTTGTTACCCTCGATATCGGCCTCTTGGTGGCTGGTACTAAGTATCGGGGTGAGTTTGAGGAACGACTCAAAAAGATTATGGATGAAATCCGCTCTTGCGGTAATGTCATCCTGGTAATTGATGAGGTTCACACCCTCATTGGTGCAGGTGCTGCGGAAGGGGCTATCGATGCAGCTAATATCCTCAAGCCAGCTTTGGCGCGGGGTGAGTTGCAGTGTATCGGTGCTACTACCCTCGATGAGTACCGCAAGCATATTGAACGGGATGCCGCCCTGGAACGTCGGTTCCAACCAGTGATGGTGGGTGAGCCTTCGGTACCCGAAACCATTGAGATTCTTTATGGACTGCGGGAACGCTATGAGCAGCACCACAAGCTGAAAATCATTGATGAAGCTATCGAAGCGGCAGCGAAATTGTCCGATCGCTATATTAGCGATCGCTATCTCCCCGATAAGGCGATCGATTTGATTGATGAAGCCGGATCGCGGGTGCGCCTGATTAACTCCCAACTTCCCCCAGCCGCCAAAGAACTCGACAAGGAATTGCGACAAGTCCTCAAAGAGAAAGATGACGCGGTGCGCTCCCAGGACTTTGACCGAGCCGGAGAATTGCGCGATCGCGAAATGGAAATTAAGTCCCAAATTCGGGCGATCGCTCAAAACAAAAAATCCGAAACTCGCACCGACGAGGACGATTCCCCCATGGTAACAGAAGAGGATATCGCCCAAATCGTCGCCAGTTGGACCGGGATTCCCGTTAACAAACTCACCGAGTCCGAGTCCGAGAAACTCCTGCACATGGAAGACACCCTCCACCAGCGTCTTATTGGTCAGGAAGAGGCTGTCAAAGCCGTTTCTCGCGCTATCCGTCGCGCCCGTGTCGGACTCAAGAACCCCAACCGACCCATCGCTAGTTTCATCTTCTCTGGACCCACAGGGGTAGGTAAAACCGAGTTGACTAAATCCCTCGCCGCCTACTTCTTCGGCTCAGAAGAAGCCATGATCCGCCTGGATATGTCGGAATTTATGGAGCGGCACACCGTTTCTAAACTCATCGGTTCCCCTCCCGGCTATGTGGGTTACAACGAAGGTGGACAACTCACCGAAGCGGTGCGCCGTCGTCCTTATACCGTGGTGCTGTTCGACGAAATCGAAAAAGCTCACCCCGATGTCTTCAATATGTTATTGCAGATTTTGGAAGATGGGCGCTTGACCGATGCTAAAGGTCGCACCGTGGACTTTAAAAACACCCTGATCATCATGACGAGCAACATTGGATCTAAGGTGATCGAAAAAGGTGGCGGCGGTCTTGGGTTCGAGTTTGAAGAAAATCAAGCTGATGCTCAATATAACCGCATTCGCAACCTGGTTAATGAAGAACTCAAGCAATACTTCCGTCCGGAGTTCCTCAACCGTCTGGATGAGATTATCGTCTTCCGTCAACTCAATAAAGATGAGGTCAAGGAAATCGCGGTAATTATGCTTAACGAGGTGTTCGGTCGCCTGACGGAAAAAGGCATTCGCCTGGAAATTACCGATCGCTTTAAAGAAAGACTGGTAGAAGAAGGTTATAACCCCAGCTACGGTGCGCGTCCCCTGCGTCGCGCCATTATGCGTTTGCTGGAAGATAGCCTCGCTGAGGAAATCCTCTCTGGTCGCGTCAAAGAAGGCGATACGGCGATCGTTGATGTCAATGAAGACGGTCAAGTTCAAGTCTTACAAGGCGAGAAACGGGAACTGCTTCCCCAAGCCGCTGACTAATTGCTAGGCGTAGGTTTTTAAGCCTATTGTTATTGCATCGATAATATATGTAGGGATAATTGGTGAATTGTCCCTACTTTTTTTTTAGAATGATGTAGTAGCGTTTTCACAAAAATCATGAATAATAAAAACTCAGGGCGGTTGGTTTGGAACCACTCTACCCACCTTCAGGGCTTGATCCCTGTTTTAGATAGATTAACCAAGTATCAGGGAATTCATACGATTACCCCAGGAGTAATCACTAGGGCTAAGGCTCATTGTCCGCACATGAAGTTAAGAGTATCTGTTCCTATTCGTGGCGGCTTTAAGGTGTTGGCTAGGGCGGGAAAAACCGTTCAGGAAGTCTTTTTTGTGACTAGCCTCTCCCAAAGCGAATTAGAAGGGGCGATCGCTAATGCTTTAAGAAAATGAGTTAATATCCTAAATTTTTATCAAAAATCATGGGTCTAAAACCCCGCCCTTCTAGGGCGGCTTTCACTTAGCCAAGCATTTTGTGCTATCGTAAACACCATAACAGTCTGTTCGAGCCATGCTTGTTCTCGAGTTCAAAGTTAAAGGGAAGTCCCACCAATACGCAGCGATTGACGAAGCGATCCGAACCGCACAATTCGTTCGTAACAAAGCACTACGCTATTGGATGGACAACCGAGGTGTTAACAAATACGACCTTAACAAATACTGTCGAGTCCTCGCTCGAGAGTATGACTGGGCTCGAGAACTCAACAGCACGGCTCGTCAAGCTTCGATGGTGGCCTACGAAGATTTGAGGATTAAGAATATTGTGAGAAACCACTGTCTTGCCAAGTCCATTCACGATGCTCTTTGGTATCAGTTCAGGAAATGGTTGGAGTATTTTGGGGTAAAATTTGGCAAGATTACCGTAGCGGTAAACCCTGCTTATACCTCTCAAAAATGCTCGAGCTGCGGCACGATTGTCAAGAAAAGTCTCTCAACTCGAACCCATATTTGTCAGTGTGGGTGTGAGTTAGACCGAGACTATAACGCAGCCATCAACATTCTGAAGGCTGCCTTAAGTACCGTAGGGCATACGGAAACTTAACGCTTCTGGAGATTTGACCGCTACTTTGGTTGGTGCAAACCTGTCAGAGCAAGTCGAGTCGTTGAAGGAAGAATCCCCACGCCTTTAGGCTGGGGAGTGTCAATGGTAAGGGTTCCTATCCCAAAAGGAGTTACGGAACCCGTTACACCAGTTACACCAGGTAACAGTTTCAGAAACCCGGTTTCTCAGTCCTCCCTCTAGCCTCCAGCTACAGCCGGAACAATACTGACTTCATCACCATCAGCTAAGGCGGTATTCGTACCATCTAGGAAGCGAATATCCTCACTGTTGACGTAGAAATTCAAAAAGCGCCTCGGTTTTCCTTCATCATCACAGAGACTTTTCTTGATACCTGGACAATTAGCTTCCAGGGAATCAATTAATTCCATAATGTTCGTCCCCTCACACTCAAGGGTAGCTTGGTTGTCAGTGAACTTTTGCAGGGGAGTGGGAATTAAAACTTTAACAGCCATTGTTGATTAATTGAATAGAAAATTGCCGTCAAAAGGAGAAGGCTTGCACCTTCCCCAAGATTTCAGATCTTACCGGATTTTGGCTAATCTTAAACCAAAACCTGTTGCCATTCTAGGCGATCGAGAGTCCGTGCGCGTTCGATCGCCACTTCAAAGCTATCTAGTTTCGGGTCAATGGTCAGAGGTTCGCCAACGTAGCCCTGAACCGCCTCCTGAGTTTTTAACCCATTTCCAGTAATGTAAACAACAGTAGTTTCATCCGGGTCAATTTTACCCGCTTCCACCAGTTTTTTCAACACCGCAATGGTAGTTCCGCCAGCGGTCTCGGTAAAGATACCTTCAGTTTCCGCCAGTAATTTGATACCCTCGATAATTTCAGCATCATTAACTGACTCCACATGACCGCCAGACTTTTTGGCTAATTCTACTGCATACACTCCATCAGCCGGGTTACCAATAGCGATAGATTTAGCGATCGTATTAGGTTTAACGGGGGTAATAAAGTCGCGATCTTCTTTGAAAGCATGGGCTACAGGAGAGCAACCTTCCGCTTGTGCGCCACTAAAACGCACGGGTTTATCTTCCACTAAACCCACCTTAACAAACTCTTGGAAACCTTTATGAATCTTGGTGTATAAAGAACCAGAAGCGATCGGCGCTACTACATGATCTGGCAGTCGCCAACCCAACTGTTCTGCCACTTCAAAGCCCAGAGTTTTAGAACCTTCGGAATAATAGGGACGCAGGTTGATATTAACAAAACCCCAGCCGTAGGTATTAGCTACTTCTGAACAGAGGCGATTAACTTGGTCATAATTGCCTCTAACTGCCATCAGAATCGGATTATAAATTAATGTTCCTAACACCTTCCCCGCTTCTAAATCGGAGGGAATAAATACACAACAATCTAATCCAGCCTTAGCAGCGATCGCCGCCGTAGAATTCGCTAAATTTCCCGTACTCGCACAGGAAACCGTCGAAAAACCTAACTCTCTAGCGCGGCTGAGAGCCACAGATACCACCCTATCCTTAAAGCTAAGGGTAGGCATATTAACAGCATCATTTTTAATATAAAGATTTTTAAGACCTAGGCGGCGGGCTAACCGTTCCGACTTAACCAAGGGAGTCATCCCAGTTCCCACATCAATAACATTATCTGTAGCTACAGGTAAAAAGTGACGATAACGCCAGATAGAATTTGGGCCAGCTTCAATAGTTTCGCGAGTTACCAGCTTACGCAGGTTGTCATAGTTATAGTGAACTTCCAGGGGACCAAAACACACCTCGCAAACGTGCTTGGCTTCCAGAGCATATTCCGCACCGCACTCTTTACATTTGAGTTTATCAAAAGTAGCTCCGGTGGTGGGGGTGGTGGTGTGGTTATGGGTGGCCTGGGTCATGACACTTACCTCTGCTTTTTTCTGCTGTTCTAACTGTTGGATGAAGACTATCACAGTTGTCAAATTCTCGTCAACAATACCCGACTTTTTTAGTCGGGATTAACAAAAATCCCTGTAAATCATGGGTTTTTGCCCATACTGTCCGGGGAGAAGGGTCAGAAAAATTTGGGGGAAATAATTTCCGCCCTCACGATAGGATTAAGGAAGATTGCCCAAGTCGTACTTTAAAGGCATTGAGATATAAGACATGGAATTTAGAGCCACAGATACTAACCTCCTAGACTGGAGTGGAGATGTATTAGCTATAGGTCTGTTTAAAGGACAAGTCGAACTGACTGGGGATTTMGCAGAACTTAATCAAAAACTGGGTGGGACCCTACAAGAACTTATCGAAGAATCAGACTTTCAGGGAAAAGCTGATAGTAGTGCTTCTGGTCGTGTGGGTGGCAATAGTCCCATTCGTAAGGTGGTTTTAGTGGGGTTGGGGTCTGCTGAGGACTACACCCTAGAAGCTATCCGACGTGGGGCGGCTGCGTCGGGACAGGCGGCGAAAGCACTCAAAGGTAAAACCCTGGCTATCAGTTTCCCGGTGGGGAATGCCTCGGAGACGGTGGGGGCTATTGTAGAAGGATTAGAGTTAGTTCTGTATCAGGATAATCGCTTTAAGTCGGAAACTAAGGACAAAGAAATTCAAGTCGAGTCTGTAGAACTACTAGGGTTTCCGGGTACAGAAGCAGCGATTGCTCTGGCTCAACAGATCTGTTCTGGGGTATTCTTGGCGCGGGAGTTGGTGGCGGCTC
Organism: Arthrospira sp. PCC 8006; assembly: GCF_046480465.1. Taxonomy (NCBI): domain Bacteria; kingdom Bacillati; phylum Cyanobacteriota; class Cyanophyceae; order Oscillatoriales; family Microcoleaceae; genus Arthrospira; species Arthrospira sp. PCC 8006. The sequence continues at coordinate 30,807 of NZ_PKGG01000004.1, read as the reverse complement.
CGGCTAATGAAGTTAACCCCATAACTATGGCAGAATTGGCTCAATCTCTGGCTGCTGAGTATGGGTTGCAACTGGAAATTTTGGAACGGGAAGATTGCGAAAAGTTGGGGATGGGAGCATTTTTAGGGGTGGCTCAAGCCTCGGATTTGCCTCCTAAGTTTATCCATCTCACCTATAAACCCCAGGGAACACCTACCCGGAAACTAGCTATTGTGGGTAAGGGTTTGACTTTTGATTCGGGTGGTTTGAACCTGAAACCCACGGGTAGCGGCATCGAAATGATGAAAATGGATATGGCTGGGGCGGCGGCGACTTTTGGGGCGGCTAAGGCGATCGCCACCTTAAAACCCACAGTTGAGGTACATTTTATCAGTGCGGTAACTGAAAACATGATTAGCGGCCGTGCTATGCGCCCTGGAGACTTCCTACGCGCTTCTAATGGCAAAACTATTGAAGTCAATAATACGGACGCTGAAGGGCGTTTAACTTTGGCTGATGCTTTGGTTTTTGCTGACCGCCTAGGGGTTGATGCTATTGTGGATTTAGCAACTCTTACCGGAGCGTGTATCGTGGCTTTGGGAGATGATATAGCTGGGTTATGGAGTTCTGATGATCAACTGGTGCAACAGTTACAATCTGCTTCCGAAAAAGCGGGGGAGAAATTCTGGCGGATGCCAATTGAGGAAAAATACTTTGAGGGACTCAAGGCGATTCATGCTGACATGAAAAATACCGGACCCCGCGCTGGGGGGTCGATTACCGCTACTCTGTTCCTGAAACAGTTTGTTAAGGATACCCCTTGGGCTCATTTGGATATTGCTGGCCCGGTGTGGACAGATAAAGATAAGGGATATAATAAAACTGGCGCGACCGGATTTCCTGTGCGAACCCTTGTCAATTGGGTTCTGGCTAATTCCTAATTAGGATGCCAATTCCCCTGGGGGGTTCGGAGGCGATCGCCTGGGGGATTGCTCCCATTTTTTCCCTTTTCTGGTTATGGCAATCAATACTGCATTTCCCCGCTTACCGCCAACCCCTTGGTTGGTGACTAGATGCCTCCCATTCGGGTATCTTCTCGAATGCAGTTGTATTAACTTTCGCCTATTATCACCTAATTTATAGACATCTCAATATTGGGCAACTAATTTGCTAGGTTAATTATGCTTTTCCATGGGGATAACCACCGAATTATGGGTGCTTATAGATAGGTTTTCCCCTAGTGGACAAATATATGATCTCTCTGTTGAGGGGAGGCGAACCCAAAACAATAATCTAACAAATGCTAGAATTGCTGGTATATGTTTTGATCAACTTATTAAGTTATGAGCCTCATCGATTAATGGTCAGGGGCCATGGATTTTTGCCAAAAGCACTATCAAACTGGCTACATTTGTGGTTAACTGCTGCGATCGCATTGGTTAGTTACTGTGGGGCGACTATGCTCAACAATAGCTTATCAATCTATGGCGATCGCTGTCAATTTTCAACCCCAAATCAACCCTTTTGGCGCGGCGGTGGTAATTTCATCGGTAACTCTGGGTTACTCAGCTTGGGGTTAGTCATGGCGGGAAATTTTCAGATCCTGGACACAGAAATTCCCTGGTATCCCGTCGGGGGAATATTTGTAGTGGCTATCTTAGCCATTTTAGGATTACTCGCCACTAGCTTAATATTATTTTGGCTGTGGTGGTTTCAGATACCTATGTTAGGGTTTATTCGCCGCCATAATTTGGCATCTAGCCTAGATAATTCAGCTACCAATAACTCCCCCAACTCCATTAATAACAATCCATTAACTATCAAAGTAAATGCCAATATCAATAACTGGTCTGCGGAAGATACCCTATCCCTCACCCAATTTTCTATTGATAAAGCCGCCGATGCGATTTTTTGGATTGGGATAGAAGGACAAATTATTTATGTGAATGAGTCAGCTTCTCGCCTGTTGGGTTATTCCCCCAAGGAGTTATTGTTATTGACGATTCATGATATTAACCCGGATTTTCCGCGAGATTCTTGGCATTTGCATTGGCAAATCCTGCGGCGCTGTGGGTCTTTAAAAATTGAGGCTCGTTATCGGACTAAACATAGTCGCCTAATTCCCGTGGAAATGATGATTAATCATCTCAACTTTAAAGGTGAAGAATATCAATGTGTGTTTATCCGAGATATTAGCGATCGCAAACAAGTTGAGAGAATGCTGCGGGAACGTCAGGGAGAATTTCGCACCCTGGTTTCTAATATTCCTGGTGCAGTTTATCGGTCTAATTTAGACATCGATCGCACCATGACTTTTATGAGTCCGGGGGTGGAATCTATCACTGGTTATAGCCCTAATGATTTGATTTTAAACCGGCAGATTAGCTTTGCAAGTCTGATTCATCCTGATGATAAACAAAGGGTTATAGACGCGATTCACACATCTGTAGAAAAACGAAATCCCTATATTTTAGAGTATCGGTTACTGCGAGCCGATGGTTCCCAAAGATGGGTTTATGATAAGGGTCAAGGTATCTTTGATGATGACCAACAAGTTTTATGTTTGGCGGGGGCAATTTTTGATATTACCAAACAAAAACAAGCCTCGGAGGCTCTGCGGATTAATGAGGAAAGGTTACAATTAGCATTAACCGGAACTAATCAGGGTTTATGGGATTGGAATTTAGCCACTGATGAGGTCTATTTTAGCCCTCAATGGGGTCAAATGCTCGGTTATGACATGGAGCATATAAACACCCATGCTCGCTCTTGGTTGAAGTTGGTGCATCCTCAAGACCGCCATCAGGTAATTTATTGTTTAAAACAACACTGGCACAATCTCACGACTTTTTGTGAGGTTGAACACCGAATGTTTACCCACAATGGGGGTTGGAAATGGGTGCTTAATCATGGTCAAGTGGTGAGTCGAGATGAGCAAGGTAAACCCCTACGCATGACCGGGACAGTTAGAGATATTAGCGATCGCAAACAGGCTGAAGATGCTTTGCGACAGTCGGAAGCTAGGGAACGCGCCAGAGCCTTACAGTTGGAACTAACCCTCAAAAAACTCCGACAAGCTCAATCACAATTAATTCAAAATGAAAAGCTGTCCAGTTTGGGTCAAATGGTGGCAGGAATTGCCCATGAAATTAATAACCCAGTTACCTTTATTTATGGTAATATTAGTTATGCGTCTCAATATGTGCAAGACTTGTTAGCACTGATTCGATTATATCAGCGATATTATCCACAGCCAGCTGCGGAAATTAGCGATCGCATTGAAGAAGTAGAACTGGGTTTTATTATAGAGGATTTACCCAGAATTTTAGAGTCTATGGAGGTCGGCGCAAATCGGATTAGGCAGATTGTTCTGTCTCTCCGTAATTTTGCCAGACTTGATGAGGCGGAAATGAAACCCGTCAATATTCATGAGGGAATTGAGAGTACATTATTAATCCTACAACATCGGCTAAAAGGACGACTTCCCACCTTAGAAAAACATGAGTTTCCCGAAATTAAAGTAGTTCGCAATTATGGGGATTTGCCGAAAGTAGAATGTTATGCGGGTCAACTTAATCAGGTTTTTTTGAGCATTTTAAGTAATGCAATTGATGCGATTTTAGAGGTGGAAAAACTAGAAAATGGCTTGGTTGACTTCGAGCCTACTATTGAGATTAGCACCGCATTAATTAGCTCCGATTGGGTGTCAATTAAAATTTCTGATAATGGTTTGGGTATGGAAGAAGAAGTCCGACAGCGGTTATTTGAACCATTTTTTACTACTAAACCCGTGGGTCGTGGGACTGGATTAGGATTAGCCATGAGTTATCAAATTGTGGCTAAACATGGGGGAAATTTAACCTGTCGGTCTGTACGAAATAAGGGCTCAGAATTTGCGATCGAAATTCCCCGGCGACCTTCTGGGTTAAGTAAAACCGGACGATATTATCTCCCAAGTGAACATTATTCTAAGACAGAATATGAACGGGACTCTCTTCAGAGTTGAGGAGAGCCAAATTAACTATAGCATCCCCTTGATTAACTAAGGGATTTTGCTGATTTCCGATAACTAATCCATCAGCAGGAGACCTGACTTTGACGCTAGTATCACCAAAAGCATCAGATATAACACCTAGTAGTTGGCGCTTATATACCCGTTCCCCCAACTCAATAGATAGTTGTAATATCCCACTACGAGAAGCACGCACCCATTGAGTATTTTGCACTTCTATAGGTTCGAGGGGAAAGTTATCAAATTTGAACTCATACATATCTAAGGTTTCCATCACCCGTAGGATACCTTGAACGCCAATATAAATAGCATGGGAATTAAATCGTAGTGCTTCGCCTCCTTCATAAAGAAGAACCGGAATCCCTTTTTGAGTGGCGGCTTGACGTAGGGAACCATCCCTAAGTTGGGAGTGAATAATCACAGAGGTTCCAAAAGCGCGCGCACATTGGTAGGTGACAGGATCATCTAAGTTGGCTCGAATTTGTGGTAAATTATTACGGTGAGCTGAGGCTGTATGTAGGTCAATCCCATGGGTGGAGTGATTGACGATTTCTTGGACGAATAAATTAGCTAGACGGGAGGCGAGGCTTCCTCTTTTGGAACCGGGAAATGAGCGGTTTAAGTCTCGGCGGTCTGGTAAATATCGAGATTGTTCGATAAATCCAAAGACATTGACAATGGGAACAGCAATTACAGTCCCACGCAACCGCTTAGGGGAAATTTTTTGCATAACTTGATGAATGATTTCAACGCCGTTAATTTCGTCCCCGTGAATAGCCGCACTGAGCCAGAGTATTGGTCCGTCTGTATAGCCATTGATGACGATAACGGGTAGGGAGAGCATGGTTTGAGTGGGAAGACGAGCCACGGGAATTTCAATGCGCTTAGTGCGTGCGGGGGGAATTGGGGTGCGGCAAATTTCAATCATTAACGGACGATCGCTGGTGAGAAATCGGAACTATAAGAATAAACTTAATACCATAATTATAGCAGATAATAGCTCACTCATTACTGAGTTTTTTGCCTCTGGAGATATTCCCAGGCTAAAAAGATGGCGGCAATGGTTCCGGCTACTTGAATCTTGTGGCTGGCGATCGCATCTATAACTTCAGCCACTGGTATCAGAACCACTTGGATATCTTCGGTGGGGTCCAGTTGCTTCTCGTGTTGTAACTGGACATTTTCCGCCAAAAATAGATGAATAGAATTAGTGTCCTTGACGGGATTATCGTATAKGGTAGCTAGGGGAATTAAAGACGAGGCGACATAACCTGTTTCTTCCCTAAGTTCCCGTAAGGCGGCGACGGTAGGGGTTTCGGTAGCGGGGTCAAAACCGCCAGCGGGGAGTTCTAATAAAATCTGCTCGACTCCATGTCGGTATTGGCGAACAAAAATCACCTGCTGGTCTTCGGTGACAGCAAAAACTAAGGCGACATCAGGCCGAATATTGATAAAAAAATCATCTATAATGTTTCCATCGGGAAGGGCGATCGCATCTTGGCGCACCCGACACCAGGGATGGTCTATGATCATTTGCGATCGCAWTCTTTGCCACTTTTGCATGAGTTTCAGAATCTAGGAGTTAGGCTTGCATTCTCACCCAAAACATGATAGTAACTCCAGAGATGAGCTATAGTAACGATCAGCTTTTCTCAGAACACTTTTTTTGATGTGGCGATCATGCAAAACAAGTATAGACCGTTTCCAGTGTCACTTGGTTTTTCCAGTGCCGCGCCAACCCAACCACTCCCCACCGGGAAATTGACACGGCGGCGGTTCCCTAGTCTTTTTAAATTAGGTCTAACTACAGCGATCGCCACTTTCATAGTAGCTACAGAGGCGATCGTCAACACAGTTGTAGCCGTTACCGTTCCCCAGTGGACCCTCAACCCCAATAACGGAACTGTTCAAGTCCAACTACCAGAAGGAGTTAGACCCCGACTAGCCGTCATCCAACAACCCAGCCGCATTATTATCGACCTACCAGATACAGATTTAGGCGTTAATGTCACCGAACTCTACGAGTCCGGCTTAGTGCGTCGGGTCAGCGTTAGCCAACTGGAACCCACCGTAGCGCGAATGACAGTTGATTTCGCCCCCGGCTTCATTCTTGATGACAGAGAAATTGACCTGAGACGAGTTGGCGTAGAAAATCAGTGGGTATTGCGTCCCGTGTTGTTAGCCCGTCGTCAACCCCCCGCAGAAAATAACTTAACCACAACCACAGCAGCCCCGACAACTCCCATAAGCCAGTCTCCCACCTCCGCCAATATTTCCCCCCAATTCACCTCCCAACCACGCCCCATCAGCGCCTTACCCAATCCTCAACCCGAAACTTTCCCAGATGTTGAGTTTCTGCGAGTTCCCCTAAATCGCCCCACCCAAACCAACTTGGTGAGACCAGATACATTCAGTCAACCAGTCGGAACTCAAATTCTCCCCATGTCCACCACCACTGCGGCTATCCCCTATGGTCAACCTCTACCCACAGAATTACCACCACCTAGCCAAAGTTTTCGACCCCTACCCCTACCAGAAACCCAACGCCCCGACCGTCGTATCCTATTACCCGTCGGCACAACTATCACCCTCCAATATCCTGGAATTGACGATGTGCGCCTGAAATCCCAATTTAACCGCCAAGATGTTTTACTGCTCCAAGGGGGAATTGTAGACGCAGCAGGTAATTTTGTCGTACCTCCAGATACCCCCGTAGTGGGAAGGTTTGAAACCACTAATCAGGGAACCCGTTTTGTCGCCCAAGCCATTAACTTAGAAGGTCGTAGCATTCCCTTTGTGGCTGAATCAACTTGGATTCCAGGTGCCAGACCAATTAAGCCGGAAAATGTGGCTATTGGGTCAGGAATTGGCGGTTTGGGAGGATTCCTCATTAGTGGTTTTGATGGATTAGGATTCCTAGCTGGGGCTGCTGTTGGGGGTGCTGTTGGGGCTATTAGCTCCCCTCAACAGCATATTCTTGAACCGGGTCAGGTTGTCCAAGTCCGATTGGTTCAGGAATTAGCCCAAAATGACTTTTTGCTGGGAATTACCCCAGCTTTGCCCACTGGCCCACGATTTTAAAGGATTTTAAAAGCGATCGGACTCCGGTCTAGGACGGTTCGGGATTAGACCTGATTGATTTAGAAAATCGTTCTGGGCGCTATTGTTTTGGTAGATACAGCTTACCTCTGCATCATCGTTCAGGTCTCCCGTATAGCCAAAGGTGTTCATTCGGTGTTTACAGTCTCTTTCCTCTTCCACGGTGATCAGGTTCCGCTGTCTCAGTAGAGCCCAGTTACTGGTCCGCAAAACGCATCCCGGTTGCATCCGAGGTTGAGCGACGAAAACACTAAACGGGTTCAGGGTCACAAATACCCGTAAATCTGTCACCATGGCACTGGCTCCGAATTTAACACAGATTTCTGGGTTGGGAGCGCTGCGATCAATGAATTCGCTGGATGCTACATTCTGGGGGGTTAGGGTGGCGGTGGAACTTATCGCCATACCTATACCAATTCCCAACACCAGAACGCCTGCTATCACGGCCATAGCGGTATAGTTAAAGGCGGAAGCTATGGGAGATGTGGGCTTAGTTCTACGTTTCATGAGCTTTTGGAATACCGTGATCAATTTTTATTCTCTACCGAGAGCTGCATTTTAACGCTCTGCCTCCTATTGTAGACATGACGATCGCTCTTTGGTATTTGGCGGCGATAATTTCAGCGGTTAGGGTTTTTCAGCGCTAAACTTTTCTACACACCGCACAAACATTTCTACCCCCATACTTAGGGCGGTTTCGTCAAAGTCAAACCGAGGATGATGGTGCGGATAAGCTAAATTGCGATCGCTATTAGCAGACCCCATGAAAAAATAACACCCCGGTACTTCTTGCAGGAAAAATGACATATCCTCACCTCCCATAGTCTGACATTTTGGCACTATCCCCGCTGGTGTTTCTACCACACATTCTGCTACACTTCTGACCAAATTGGCTACAGATGGATCGTTAATTACTGGGGGATAAGTTCGTTGATAATTTAACTCATATCTCGCCCCATGACTTTGACAAATTCCCGCCACAATTGACTCGATTCGGTTGCTAAAATAGTCATGTAATTGACGATTAAAATAGCGGACTGTCCCCTTTATTGTCGCTTGGTCAGCAATCACATTATGAGCATCTCCAGCATGGAAATAACCCACAGTAACCACAGCAGACTCTAAGGGGTCAACATTCCTGGCTACAATAGTTTGCAGGGTATTAACAATTTGGGAACCTAACAAGATTGCATCTATGGTTTGATGCGGCATCCCTCCATGTCCCCCCTTCCCAAATATGCGACATTCAAAAATATCTACTGCCGCCATTAACGCACCAGCGCGCACCCCCACCGTCCCCAATGGCAAATTATTCCACAAATGCAACCCCACAATTGCCTCAACATCAGGATTTTTTAACACCCCGGCTTTAATCATGGGTAATGCGCCGCCAGGCCCTTCTTCAGCAGGTTGGAATATGACTTTTATTGTACCACAAAAATCCTGTTTGTGTTGGGATAAATAATAGGCGGTTCCTAGGGCGATCGCTGTATGTCCGTCATGACCGCAAGCGTGCATAATTCCATCATGACAAGATTTATAACTTACCTCATTTTGTTCTTGAATAGGTAAAGCATCAAAATCCGCCCTAATTGCTAAAACTGGCCCCGGTTGACGACCTTCAATAATGGCTACAATTCCGGTTTCGGCAATTTGAGTTTGATGATTAATTCCCCACTCCCCTAGTTTTTCGGCAATAAACTTAGCCGTTAATTTTTCTTGAAATGCTAACTCTGGGTATTGGTGAATATGTCGCCGCCAGCTAACTAACTGAGGCTGTAGTGCTTGAATTTCCGGGCGAATTTTCTCGGTGATCACCCGGTGGGGAGTGGAGACAGTTGCAGTCATAGATGATTGATAATGGCAGTGGGTGTACTAATTTAATGATAATTTTAGCAGATGATCAGCCCTAGGGGAATTTTGCCTGTTTTTGGCTTCGGGCGATCAAAACCGACAGCGATCGCGATAAAATTGGAGTGGTGCTATCCTGGGCAATTATTAGCCAGGCTAACCACCATCACCATTATATGTCAGATTAGACCTATGTTAAATTATTCGCGGATTTTCTTAATCTCAGCATTAGGACTGGGAGCCTTCTTCCCCAACCCAGCTATATCAGTTCCCCATATAGTTACTGGATCTCCATTGCTATTAGCCCAAAATCAGCCATTCCAAATTAGTGGCATCCAAATAGTTAAAAATGAAACCCTAACAGCGGGAAGTTATACCGTAGAAGGGCGACTGATTAATTATAGTTCTGACGTAATGCGATCGCTACAAGTAGTTTATCGTTTATACCGCCAGGAAGGTGATATTTTAGTAGAAGTCGAAAGCCACGAAGCTACCGTTATTCCCGGGGAGTTACAACCCGGAGAAACTGGGAAATTTGGCTGGGCTTTTTCCGAGGTTCCCCAAGTGTTTTTCATAGAAGCGATCGTCTCCGAAAACGGAACCACAGAAGTTAATCAGTGCTATGCTGACGGTTTAGCTAGGCGAGAAATGTGCAGACTTCAGCTTAATTCTCAAGCCGTTTATCCCCTCACCATCAAACACTAATTGCCAACCTTCTGATAACTCGAAAATGAACCAACTTTACCCTCCTATAGAACCCTACGCCGAAGGAAAACTACAAGTTAGTTCCTTGCATACCATTTATTTTGAACAGTCCGGGAACCCAAAAGGTAAACCCGTTGTCATCCTTCATGGCGGACCCGGCGGCGGATGCTTACCAGAATATCGTCAATATTTTGACCCGGAAAAGTGGCGAATTATCATGTTTGACCAACGGGGATGCGGTCAAAGTATCCCCCATGCAGAATTAGAAGAAAATACCACTTGGCATTTAGTAGAAGATATCGATCGCCTGCGAAATCACCTAAATATTAACAGTTGGGTGGTGTTTGGTGGTAGTTGGGGAAGCACCCTATCCCTAGCCTATAGTCAGACTTACCCCCAGCATTGTCGGGGGTTAATTTTGCGGGGTATTTTCATGTTAAGAAAAGCCGAACTACAATGGTTTTATCAGGAGGGCGCAAGCTATATTTTTCCAGATGCTTGGGAGGAATATATTAAACCTATTCCCCCAGAAGAACGTCACGATTTAATCTCGGCTTATTATCGTCGTTTAACCAGTGATGACCCCCAGATACAATTGGCGGCGGCTAAGGCTTGGTCAATTTGGGAAGCGGGCACCAGTAAATTATTACCAGATCAGCATTTAATCGAAAGATTTGGTGATGGCAATTTTGCCACGGCTTTCGCTAGAATTGAATGCCACTATTTTGTCAATCAAGGTTTTTTTGAATCGGAAGACCAACTATTAGTTAATGTTGAGAGTATCCGTCATATTCCAGGGGCGATAGTTCAGGGTCGTTATGATGTAGTTTGTCCCATGAAAACCGCCTGGGAATTGCATCAGGCTTGGCCAGAAGCGGAGTTAATTATTATTCCTGATGCTGGACATTCCATGAGTGAACCAGGCATTCAAAAAGCCCTAATTGACATATCAGATAAATTTGCCACTTTATAGGTTAACTGCCCTCTCCCAGTGTAGGAGAGGGGTTAGGATGGATATAACGGGGGTATGATGCACCGGAGGGGGGATTAATTCAGGTTTTCGAGTTTGATGCGAGGGTCTACTGATTTTAACAATAAATCCGCCAAAAGATTACCCAGAATCAGCATAACAGCACCCATCATTAAACTAGCCATAACTAGATAAAGGTCCTGTTGTCTAACTGCTTCTAAAGTTAACCTTCCTAGTCCCGGCCAGTTAAAAAAGGTTTCGGCAATAAAAGCGCCACCTAACAAACTAGCGAATTCAAATCCTAATAAGGTAATTAAAGGATTGATGGCATTTCGGAGAGCGTGAACATAAATAACTCGGTTTTCTGGGAGACCTTTAGCGCGCGCAGTTTGGATATAGTCTTGACGTAAAACATCGAGTAATTGACCGCGCATGAGTCGCTGTAGACCGGCGAAACTGGTGATACTTAAAGCCAAAGTTGGTAAAATCATGTGCCAAGCAATATCACCGATTTTCCCCAGGAGAGACAAATCAGGATAGTCTATGCTGGTCATACCTCCAACGGGAAAGAGGGGGGAGGTTTTTTGTGCTAAAAACAGTAACAGTAAGGCGGTGATGAAACTGGGGAATCCTTGGCCAGTGTAGCTGATCACTTGTAAGGTGCGATCGACTCGGCGGTTTTGATTAACTGCGGCTAAAATTCCTAGGGGAAGTGCGATCGCCCAAGTTATAATTAGGGAAGAAATAGCTAACAACAAGGTAGCGGGGACTCTTTCCCAGAGTAAATCAGTGACCGATCGCTGATTTTCAAAACTATAGCCAAAGTTCCCCCTAGTGACAATTTGGGTAAGCCAATTCCAATATTGGATAATAGGAGGTTGGTCTAATCCGAATTGTTCTCTAAACTGATTGAGAGTTTCCTGGGAAATTTGGGGATTATTGATATATTTATCAAGATAATCACCCGGAGCCAGTTGGACGATGACAAAACACAGTACAGAAGCCAATAGCAGAGTAATCAGCGCCTGAAAAAGTCGTTTCGCCACATACAAGAAGTTATCATAGTCAATGCTCATATTTCAGTCATAATCAATTAAAGTGACAATAGGGACATCAGGTAATTGATTTCGTCCCCCCAAAGCCTTTAACTCGATGATAAAAGCAAAACCCACCAAATGACACTGAGCCTCTTGTACCAATTGAGCCGTCGCCGCTGCCGTCCCCCCGGTAGCTATCAGATCATCAACAATCAGAACCCTGCTACCTGGTGGCATGGCATCAATGTGCATTTCCAGGCGATCGCTCCCATATTCTAACTGGTATTGTGCAGCGATGACCTGTCCTGGTAACTTGCCAGGTTTTCGCACGGGGATAAACCCACAACCCAACTGATAAGCCAGGGGAACCCCAAACAGAAACCCACGAGACTCCATACCCACGACATAATCCGGGGAGAGGCGATCGCACTTATCCTTCAAAGTATCAATGGTATAGCGCAAGCCCTGAGAGTCCCTTAACAGGGTAGTAATATCTCTAAAGACAATACCGGGCTTAGGAAAATCTGGGATATCGCGAATAAAAGATTTAAGATCCATCAGGGTAATGTAAATATTAGGAGATTTGCTAACCAGTCTTTAACTATATATTGTCTTGGAATCGATGTTGCTGTGAGCATAATGCAAGTACAACCCTACCAAACTAATTTAAACCCAGTCATATTAGACAGTTTGCCGGATATACCCATCTCCGACAAAGGATGTCCCCGTCGGGCGCGATTACAAATCGACCTGATGTTACTAGCCATTGAAGCCCTGGCCCTAGGGAGTTCGGAACGAATGCTGGTCAAGATATCGGAGTTAGAATTGCAAGGAATTATCCCCAATCGAGTCGTTTTATGGCGACTGCGTAGCACCAACCCCCTGCGACGCTACAGCCAACGACAACCCCTGACTCTGAAAGAAGCTAAAGCCTTAGTGGTGATTATTGCTATGATGAGTCGAGAGTTAACAGTGAGAATCCGCCAGTTGCTGATTGACTTTGAGCAAATGCAGCGCAAGCAAATCCCCATAGAACAGCATTTGCAATTGTATAGCTATCTGGAAAGGTTCCAGGCTCACTTCCGTAGTCGGATGAATCCGAGGCGCGCGGGTGTAATTGCTTACAACTCCCCAGAGAAAGTAAATGATTTGGCGATCGCTTTGCTGGGAAAATTGCTATTCTGTACAGGCACTGCAGGGATGCAACGGTTTTGGATCAGTCTGTTTGATGGAGAGATAGCATGACGATTATACGTCAGTACAGTTTGCCTAACTGCAAGCTGATTTTGCATGGGTTGAGTAGTCCCACAGATAATACCTCAGAAACTCGGCCCCGTTTATCGCTATTGATGAATGCGGAGTGCCATTTTGTCGGTTATCCTCAGCCTATTGTGGGGGGGAAAGAGTTTTTCGAGTGCTTACTGCAACAGGTGAATCAATACGCCCAAGAGTTTCTCAGCGGCGTATCACATCCCCCCTCTGCTAACACTGCTGCTGAGGTTCCCATGGTGGAGTTACGCAGACTAGACAGCAATTTACACCGCCTGATTGTCCGTAATACCCCCGTTGATGGGGATTCCCAGATGAAAACCGATCCTACATCCCCTGTGGAATTAGATTTAACCACGGTGCAGTTATTTGATTTGGTGGAAGCAGTGGATCAGTTTTTAGCTGATTCTGGGACTTTACCTGAGCTTTCGTTACAGTTAAAAGCTATTCCTAAGCGTTATACTAAACCAGAGCAATCTGTTGCCCAAAGAGCTATACCAGCAGCGGTAGGTGTGTCAGGATTGGCTATTGCGGCGATCGCATTATTTGCTCTGCCAGTTCCAGAGTTGAGGCGACCCCTAGAACCTAATCCTCAAGAGTCCACAGAAACCCAATCACTATCAGAAACTGAAAGACGACCATCAGCCGGACAATCTCCACCACAGGGAGTTAATACAGACCCAGACGGGGAAAATCTCACTGTCGGTGAACCCGGTGCTACCATTCCCTTACAACCCAATTTAGTCTCACCCCCATCTATTGATGACCCCCAGGAAATTGAGAGATTACAGCAACAATTATTTGCTCAGGTAAACCAAGCATGGGTTACTCCCATTAGTCGGACTCTCACTTATCGGGTTACAGTAGCCAGTGATGGCACAATTATAGACTATGAAGCAGTTGACGATGTTACCCCAGAGGAAGAGGCTCCTATTCCCTTATCAGAGTTACGCTTTCAGCAGGTAGGCTCTGACCCCGCAGAACCCCAAGCAGATATGATGGTGGTATTTAATCATCCCGGAGGTCCGTTAGAAGTGCGTCCTTGGCAAGACTGATAACCATTCGCAAGGCAATTGAGGGTAAATTCATGGCAGATCCAAAACCAAGTAAATCTTCCCCTAAATCCAATTCCGGGGTTTTGGTGGGGCTGTTGTCCTTCATTTTTCGTCTGTTATTGTTGGGGGTAGGCGGTGCTGTGGCTTGGCTACTGGGAATGGCTGTGGCTCAAGTTTACCCAAACACCAGTTCGGAAATGCCCCTAACTGAACAGTTACTGAGGCGATCGCCAGAATATCAACCCTCTTTCCCACCCCCAGAAACTCCGTTGACCCCGACTCCGACCCCGCCACCTACGGGATTAACTCCAGAAGTCCAACAAACCTTACAACCCCAACTCCAACAATTACAGCAAGATCTCAATGCCTTGATCGGTCGCACCGCCGCCCTAGAAATTCAAATCGGTAATAGTCGGCCCGCAGAAACCTTGGAGAGGCGCTTACAAATTATAGAACAGCAATTAACAGCCCCTAGTTCCCCGGAGGCGGAAAATATACCGCCACCAACTCCCCGCACTGCTAGGTCTAGATCTGGAAATGGTTTGATCATGACTTTACCCAGTGATATTTTATTTAACCCAGGTAGTAGCACATTGCGCCCTGGGGCTAATGTTATCCTTGATAACTTGATTCCAGATCTGCAAAACTATCGGGGGGCAGTAGTGCGGGTGGCAGGTCATACTGATGATAGTGGCAGCCGTCAGCAAAATCTGGTTTTGTCCTCGGCACAGGCTGAAGCAATTGTGCAATACCTATCTAATGCTGTGGACTATCAGGCTTATCATTGGGTGGCGATCGGTTATGGTATGACTCGCCCAGCCTTGGAAAATACCTCGGACATCAATAGACAACTTAACCGCCGCATTGAAGTTGCCATTACCCCCCCCTGAAAAACCTAAATCTAAACACAAAGGAAAGTTGATACATGAGACTGGTTTTTTTTGGTACGCCTGAGTTTGCTGTGCCTAGTTTGCAGCGATTATTGACTGATGAGCAATTTCAGGTGGTTGGGGTGGTTACTCAACCAGATAAACGACGGGGACGTGGTAGCAAAACTAGCCCTTCCCCGGTAAAGGCGATCGCCATGGGTGCAGGTTTACCCGTTTGGCAACCCCGTCGCATTAAAAAAGATCCACAAACTTTAGCTAACTTGCGGGAAGTTGAAGCTGATGTTTTTGTGGTAGTCGCTTATGGACAAATCCTATCCCTGGAACTTTTGCAGATCCCTAAATTAGGATGTGTCAACGCTCACGGCTCGATTTTACCAAAATATCGCGGAGCGGCACCTATTCAGTGGTGCTTATATCATGGGGAGACTGAAACCGGAATTACTACCATGTTGATGGATGAAGGCATGGACACAGGCCCGATGCTATTGAAGAGTTACACCCCCATTAGTTGGGAAGACCAAGCGGCTAATTTGGCCGAACGTCTGGCTCATATGGCGGCGGAACTTTTAACCGAGACTTTGCTACAAATGCGATCGCAAACTATACAAGCTATTCCCCAAGATCATACTCAATCCTCCGCCGCCCCTCTAATTAAGCCACAAGATTATCAACTTGATTGGTCAAAATCTGCACCCGCCCTCCATAACCAAATTAGAGCCTTTTATCCCCATTGTGTCACCAACTTTAGGGGAGAAACTTTGAAAATTAGTGGCTCGGTTCCCTTGGGTTATGTTCCCCAAACAGAATTGCCTCCCCCATTGGCTCGTTTGTCTACCGCCGATATTAACCCCGGTAAAATTGGCGAAATTGTGGCGATCGCCAAACGCTTCGGCCCAATTGTTCAGACCGGGTCAGGATACCTATTGATTTCCCAAGTCAAGTTACCCGGAAAACGGGTTCAGTCCGGTTGGGATTTTGTCAATGGCACTCGTGTAGCGATCGGAGAAATTCTTGATTAAAATTAGAACTATGCAACCCCAATAATTTGTGTAAGTTTAAATACACCTACTAGCATTAAGAGACTAATATGGTCAGTCCTAGCCCAGAAGTTAATTTTCCTGTCCATTTTCACAACAATAAAGCCTGGGTCAAAATTCCCCATCGTCTGAGTATATTGGAGGCTGTTGATTTTAAGTCAACTTGTCATAATCTGGTTTTGGGAGATCAGGTTCCACAGGCTATTATTCTCGATTTTAGCGAGACTACATTTATCGATAGCAGCGGAGTCGGTGCCTTAGTCAGTAACCTCAAAGCCGCCAAAAACAAAAATGTGGAACTTTTGCTAAAAAATGTCAGTCCCCAAGTAATGGCGGTTTTTTCTTTAACATCCCTTGATCAGGTTTTAACCTTTCAACAGGATGAACCCGCACCTCCTGGGGATAATAGCCAATTACCCGTTACTCATCCTTCCGTTCGCTCTGTGGTTAAACGCTCTATTGATATTGTCGGCGCTCTAGTCGGATTAGTAATTACTGCAGTTTTATCTATTCCAATTGTCATTGCTATTCGCTTTGATAGTCCTGGTCCGATTTTGTTTGGTCAAATTCGTTGCGGTTGGATGGGTAAGCGTTTCCGTATGTGGAAGTTTCGCTCTATGGTGATTAATGCTGAAGAACTCAAAAACACAATTCCTAATCAGGCGAAAGGTCAAATCTTTAAAAATGATAATGACCCCAGGATTACTAAAGTAGGTCGGTTTTTGCGGCGCACCAGTCTCGATGAATTGCCTCAATTCTGGAATGTTTTAATGGGAGAAATGAGTCTAGTTGGCACTCGACCACCTACTCCTGATGAAGTGGAGCGTTATGAGGTTCCCCAATGGCAACGCCTAGATGTTAAACCTGGTATGACTGGTGAATGGCAAGTAGGCGGGCGATCGCAGATTAAGGATTTTGAAGATATTATTCGCCTTGATCTCAAATATCAGGAAAACTGGAGCTTGATGTATGATCTCAAAATGATTGTCCGCACGATCGTCATTTTGTTCAAAAAAAATAGTGGTGCAATGTAAGATTAATGGAAGATGAAAATCTACTAATGCGATCGCATCTTAAAGTAGGTACAGATCTACTGTTTTTAGAGGAAGTATTACAATGGTTTGAGCAGATAACTACTCCCTTTTTGCCTCCCGATCTGAGCTACGAATGCAAGATTGCTATTACCGAAGGGTTCACTAATGTGGTTCGTCATGCACACCATGGATTATCTAAAAACACTCCCATTGATATTCAGGTGAAGATTTTATCTAATTCTATCGAAATCAAACTATGGGATTTTGGTCAACCTTTTGATTTCCCCAAAACCCTGCATTTTATTCTTAACGAAAAGATTGCACCTTTGGAAAAAGAACAAGGTAGGGGTTTGATTTTGATGTATAAACTCACTGATGAAGTCACTTATTGTCGCCTGGATGACCATCGTAACTGCCTAACTATGCGACGGCATTTCTCTTAACTTTCAGTCATTATATAGAGTGCATCTACTAACTACACCCACCCTCAACTAATTATCTGAGATCATCTCAGACTGTGACGTTATATAATATAATGGATTTGTGATAAGTACAAAATATTGATTTAGTCAAACACTAAACCAGAGTTATGGTAGCCTCACCTACGACTACACCCAGTCGTTCTAGTCAAACCGTCCGTAAGCCTTACCCTAACTATAAGGTGATTGTCCTTAACGACGATTTTAATACCTTTCAGCACGTCGCTAACTGTCTGATGAAATATCTTCCCGGAATGACTAGCGATCAAGCCTGGGAGTTGACCAACCGCGTCCATTATGAAGGTCAGGCGACTGTGTGGGTTGGCCCCCTAGAACAAGCCGAATTGTATCATACCCAACTCAGTCGCGAAGGTTTGACAATGGCCCCCTTAGAAAAAGCCTAATCATTACCTTCGGCATCTGACATCATAGCCGATCGCATTAATCCCGGCCAGATCAGCAGGAAAAATCCCATCCAGGTCAGGACGGGAACCCCTACAATTACCGATAGCCAAACCTGATGAAATATTAGCCAACTGCCACTAATTAGGCTAACTCCCGTCAGCAGAATTGACCAAGGTTGACACCACCAAGGTTTATAGTCCCAAGGATTATCACTTGAGGGTTGATTTTGATTCATTAACCACCTTTTTGCAATTGATTAACTAGATGAACTAACTCTGGTAAAATCAGCTTTTCCATAGCTAGTTTAACCGCTCCTTGGGAACCGGGAACCGAAAATAATAGAGTTTCCCGATATACTCCCGCCGTGGCGCGAGAGGCGATCGCACGGGAGCCAATCTCATTATAACTCAGAAACCGAAACAGCTCCCCAAAGCCGGACAAAGTTTTTTCTAGTAACCCTTCAATAGCATCATAAGTCGTGTCTCGTGGTGCTATTCCCGTTCCCCCATTCACAATCACCGCCTGAATTTTAGCATCACCACAGCATTGATTAAGCGCCTGAGTAATCAAGTCCGGTTCATCTTTAATTATCACATAATTACCCAGATGATGACCACTATCTTGCAGCATTTGCTTAATCAAATCACCGCTTTTATCCGTTGACTCAGTGCGAGTATCACTGACAGTTAAAACTGCACAATTGACGCTCAAACTACCGCTATCAGGGTGAGGAATTGAGCTACTCATAACCATCCTTAACTCTCATGCTAACATCAAGCCAGTTCCATAACCACATCTAAAGTATGTCCTAAAGATTCATAGACTTTGTGCTGTTCAAATACACTTAAAATATCCCCATTAATCTTATTCGCCGCCGCTTCACTGCGGAGAATTTTTAGAGCCGTAACCGTAGGGACTCCATGCTTATAAGGTCGATCGCCTGCTGTTAGTGCGTCATAAATATCAGCGATCGCCATCATTTGTGATTGTAGGGGAATTTGCTCTTTGGTTAATCCCAAAGGATAACCACTACCATCTAACTTTTCATGATGTCCATAGCTAATCTGCGGCACATTTTCCAGTCCCTTAGTCCAGGGAATTTGCTTTAAGAAATTATAGGTATGGGTCACATGACCTTCAATAATTTCGCGTTCGGAAGCCGTCAAATTACCCTGAGTTATTAACAATTGTTCAACCTCTTCTGGTGTCACCAGGGGCTTAATATTGCCATCTATATCCCGATAGGTAATCTTTGATAAATCATGGAGTTTTTCCAGCGGTTCAGAATGTAAAATCTCCGGTTCGTTGGCTTCCTGCACCATCTCCCAAAACCCTTGCAACTGCTCAATCTCCTGATTCATTTCTAAATCCATACGTTCCAGAGTTTGACAGTGGGGGCATTCTGTGATACTCTGGGAATGGTTGCTGCTGTACTCTAAAAGCAGTTGATATTTCCTTTGCAGGTAGTCTATCTGTAAACTCTGGCGAGCCATAGCGAACCGTTTTTTCATCATTTCCAATTCCCAAGGATAAAGTTTCTTAGCCTTGTTTAAAACTGGTTCAGGAACGCCCACTTTGCCAAAATCATGAAGTAATGCCGCATAACGCAACTCTTGGATTTGGCGATCGCTAAATTGTACCGCCCCCAGGGGACCATCAGAAACCTGATTAATTTCCTCCCCTAAACGCACCGTCAAAACTGCCACCCTTTCCGAATGTCCGAAAGTGCAAGGGTCTCGCGCCTCAATCACCTGCACCGAGGTTTTCACAAACCCCTCAAATAGTAACTCAATACTCTCTTGTAAATTGCTGCGTTCGATAGAAATTGCCGCCTGAGAAGCCAGACTCCGCAAAATCCTCTCTTCCCAATCAGAATAAGGCTGGGTGTACTCCATCGTATTTTCAGGAGTCAGTACCAGATCAGATTTTCGCTTGCGGTTAATCAGTTGTAGAACCCCCAGGGTTTCCCCTTCCCGGTTTTGCATGGGGAGAACTAAAACCGAGCGAGTCCGATAACTGATATTCTCATCAAAACTGCGATCGAGACGATAAGGCTGTTCCTGTGGTAAATTGTACGCATCATCAATATTGAGGCTTTTCCCACTCAAAGCTACATGGCCAGCCAGACTTTTATCAGTCAGAGCGATCGCAAATTCTCGGAAAGACAAATTTGGCAAAGACTGATTTTGAGCCACCTTAAACAGCAGTTTAGGGCGATCATCACTGTAATCTACCAGATAAACACTTCCCGCATCGCTACAGGTAATTTCCCGACTCTTACTAAGTATCAGGTTTAACAGCTTTCCCAAATCCAGAGTCCCCGAGAGCGCCGTACCGATATCTAACAACTTCTCAATCAGCAGCGACTCTTCACTAACCCCTACAGACACATTAAGATTATCAAAAACCATAATCCCACATCAGAACCAACCAACCAACACCTACCCAACTGTGTGGAATTCTAGCCGATTTTGGGGCAGTTTGTATAATCTAGCTCAAACTGGAAATTTTCTCAGCCATAGCAAAATCATTCTTAGTCAACCCCCCAGCATCATGGGTAGTCAGGGTAATTGTCACCTTATTATAGGAAATTTCCAAATCCGGGTGATGACCTGCTGCCTCTGCCGGTTCCACCAGTTGATTAACAAAGGCTACCGCTTCCACAAACCCCTTAAAGGTTTTCACACACTTGATGGTTTTACCCTCAACAGACCATTGGGGAACCTGAGTCGCCATTTGTTGGATCTCAGTTGCACTCAGTAGTTCAGCCATATCAAAACTATACCAAATTCTTTCATTTCAAAAAAACTATCCGCTCTCACGGATAACTAAGCCTTGGATACTACCAGGACATCAGTCAGCGATATGAGAGCGGTCTAGCGGGTCTCTGTTATTGGAACCTGACTGCCGGAAGGATCTCTCCAATCCAGCCAGACCATGTTAGTAGGCTTTTCGGCTCCTAGTCAAAGGAACCTAGGCCGAATTTTAGAGGTCAGCCCCGGCGCACAGCCGGCGTTCTCCAACACAGTGACCCATGCGTTTACTACTGTCACTCATGGGCATCACCTCCTGGATATCCTAAACTTGGAAACTAGGATAACACAAAATTCTGAAAGTGCAAGCTCGCCGTTGTAGAGGTGACTATTTTGTGATTAATAGGCGATCGCCCTTTCCGGACAGAGATGCTGAAATCAGCCACCAGAGAAGACTTTAGTCCAATAATGGTTATAGTCCATCAGATCACCCGTATCATTTTCCAGGAAATAGTGACCCACCCCAAGCTGAGTGAAATCAGGATTAAGAATATTATCACGATGTTCTGGACTATCCATCCATGCTTGAACCACTGACTCCGGCGTAGCATGACCCGCAGCAATATTTTCGCCCAATGGCACTGTCAATGTAAAGCCTGTGGCCCTAATCCGGTCAGTTAAATTAGACCCATCCCTTCCGGTATGACTAAAAAAGTCTTGCAGTGCCATATTAGTGCTATGGGTAGCCGCCGCCTGCGCCAGCAAGGGGTTAATCCTTAGTGGTTGTAAATCTTCCCTAACTCGTTCTTGATTGACCAATTCCAGCACTTGCTGCTCAAAATTACAATCCGAACCACTCTCACCTAACGATAGTTCAATATCGCCATAATTGGCGACTCCCAGTTCCCCGATAAAGTCGCCAGCAGTGATTAATTCAATATCGACATTTTCTAGGGTTGCCAAGGTCTGACCATGGAGTAAAATCAAGGTAGAAGTGCCTGATTGTTTAATCCGTAAATCAGCAATGGTGACTCCATCAGGAACCCACATTTTATCAATACCAGGCTTGAAGTCGGTAATCAGATCTTGATTAACAGTCGATGATGGTAAAATAAACTGATTAATTCCACTGCCTCCGGTGAGAGTGTCTAAACCTCGATCGCCTGATAAAACATTATTACCAGACCCTCCAACAATCCAATCATTACCGACACCGCCATAAATGGTATCATTTCCAGAACCACCAATTAGAGTATCATTGCCCCGATTACCAAATAACATATCATCACCATAACCCCCTTCTAAGTAATCATCATTTTGACCGCCATAAATGGTATCATTGCCGGAATTACCGATAATCGTATCATTCCCCTGATGCCCTAAGAGAATCCGCCCTTGTTCATTGTTGACCAAATAATCATTACCCTGCAAAAGAGCGATCGCTTGTGGTAATCCTGGACTTGACAAACGTGCCATTTGCTCCGGTGGGAGTTCTGAGACCATGATGAAATCTTCAGATGGGCTGGCCATGGCAAAAGTCAACCCGTCTTGCGTGATGATATCGGAAAACATAATTATAGACCCTGTTTATGACTATGATAAATATTTTTTTTACCCATTGTCTATATTTATTCATCAAGAATTATATAGATCCGAATTGAATCGCAGGTTCATAATAGTCGGTAGTGTTCCCGATTGAATAATGCGATCGCATTGATGCCCAAATGTGACGATTTGGGACAGACTTGTGTTAAGATCCGTAAAGTGTGCGGGTCAAACCCCGTTGTGTCGTCCGGTGGGGGTGAGAATATAGAAAATTATTAGGGAGTTCGGGAGAAAAAATTGTTTTTCCTCGTCAGTCTGACTATTATCGTGCCAGGGTAAGAATTGCTGATACAGGAATACTATAACCTCCGTCAACAGACTTGATGGGTGGTGTTGAGCATCCCTCGCTGTCATGTTTGTATGAGCCCATAGGTATAACGCCAATATGGAAGCGTGGGGGAGATATCAAGAAGAACTACTATTACGATCGCAACTTGAGAACATGATTAAATCATTTTTCCATTTGAGCCTGTTACTGGGAGTTATCAGTGGCAACTTGTTAATGAGTCCCACCCTGCCACCCGGAACCGTGGGAGCATCCCTACTGGGAACCCAGGCTGCTGAAGCACTGACATTAGAGGAAATTCAGGCAAAATTACGCCCAGTCCCAGTATTTACAATTACCGACCCTACCGGTTCCCCCCTAGTGGCCACAGTTCCCGCCGGAGAAAATGGCAGCGGTACTGCTGCAGTAGCAGGGATATTTATTAGCCGTCAGGATGCCCTCAGATTTGTAGAAAATCTGAGAAACAATAATCCTGAATTAGCGAACTCCGTAGAGGTAACAGCAGTTTCTCTGGGGGAAGTGTACCAGATGAGCCAACAGAGCCGCAACCGTGCTGATGATATCCAATTTGCTTATGTTCCGGTGCAGCAAGAGGTAGAGTCAGCCCGCGCGGTAATGCAGCAAAGTGGTCGATCGCCCAATGAATTTAATGGCGTGCCTCTGTTTATGGCAAGAGGAGGACCCGACAATGGTTATTTAACCATCCAACGTGGCAATGACCAAGTGATTCCCATGTTCTTCTCTAAACAGGACTTAGAGGGAATGTTATCCCAATTTCGGGAAGATCAACCCGACTTAATATCCTCGGTAACAGTGCAGGTGGTTCCTCTGGAAGCCTTATTAGAAGCCTTCCGAACTGATGATAACCAATTTTTAGACCGGATCATCTTAGTTCCACCACGGGAAACGCTGGAATTTTTGAGAAATAATCAACGTTAGGGCAAGTTTTGGGGGGAATTGATGGTCAACTTCCCCCCATATCATCAGCCTACAGCCTGTTCAGAAATCATCTGATCACCTCTCAAGGTCCCTCTCCCTCTCTGGGATCGAGATTTAGGGTGAGGGCAATGTATTAAGCGACTGGTGAACAAGCTGTAAGCAGGTTTTCAGGTGGTGCTAAATGGTGGAAACAGGGGAAAGTTACTATATATCTGGTGGGGAACTGCGACAGTGGCAAAAACAGGCGAAAATTGATGCGATCGCCGCCGAAATTTCAGCCATAGAATTAGATCAGTTTCTGGAAGCACTCACCGATCTGACTCACCTGGATATTAGATTAGACTCCTTTGGCGATCGCCCTAGTATTCAACTAAATCAGCCCTGGTCAGCAATTGTCAAACTCTGGGAACGTCGCATCACCGAACGAGTCCCCCTACAATACCTATTAGGTGTAGTTCACTGGCGAAATTTTGCCCTAAAGGTCTCTCCTGCAGTTCTCATCCCTCGTCCAGAGACAGAATTAATCATCGATATAGCAGCTTCTTATCACGCCACCTCATCAGAAGCTATTAACTCTATCTGTCAGCCGGGGTCAGGAAATTGGGTAGATCTGGGAACAGGTAGTGGTGCGATCGCCCTAGGGTTAGCATCCGTATTCCCCCAAGCCATGATTCATGCTGTCGATTGCAGTTGGTCAGCTTTAGCGATCGCTCTGGAAAATGCCCAAAGTCTCGGTTATCAAAATCGGGTAAAATTTTACCAGGGGTCTTGGTGGGCTCCCCTCCATAGCCTGAAAGGCAAGGTCAGCGGTATGGTGGCAAATCCGCCCTATATTCCTAGCCAGGAGCTGCCTAACCTGCAACCGGAGGTTGTCTATCACGAACCCCATCAAGCACTCGATGGCGGCGAATCTGGCTTAGATTGCATTCATCATTTAGTACAAACAGCACCCCAATTTTTGCAACCTGGGGGTATTTGGATCGTAGAAATGATGGCCGGACAAGGCCAAGCCGTTACATCTATGTTAGAATCAGCAGGGTGTTATCGGGATATTAAAATCCTCCCAGACCTGGCTGGTATTGATAGATTTGCGATCGCTTATGTACAATGGTAGTTTATTGGCACAGGGTTAAATGATCGGATCAGATTCAGACCGGATTCCTAGCGTATCTGTTAGCGATCGCCATCATGGGGACGCTTCTAATCATAGTCATAGTCATCCCCATCCCCATGTCCATAGTGATGAATCACTCAGACGTATTATCAATCGACTCTCTCGCATTGAAGGACATATTCGCGGTGTCAAAAATATGGTCCAAGAAAGTCGGCCCTGTCCCGATGTACTCGTGCAAATTGCCGCCGTTAGGGGGGCTCTCGATCGCGTCGCTAGAATTATCCTAGATGAACATTTAACCGAATGTATAGCCAGGGCTGCTAAAGAAGGTAATATTGATGTGGAAATTGAGGAACTAAAAGCCGCTTTAGACAGATTTCTACCATGATTGTATCTAGCCAAAAATCTCTCGGAATTTCTCAAATCGCCTTAACCATGGTCTGGTTTACCTTGGTGATTTATGCCTTTTTCTTAGCGCCGCCAGACCAGCCAGAAATTACTTTTAATTTGATTAAAAACCTGACTGTAGGAAATTGGGAGGGGATTAATCCCCTGATTATCTCCCTGTTTAATCTCATGGGAATTTGGCCGTTAATTTACTGCTGTGTGATTTTTGCCGATGGTCAAGGTCAAAAAATCCCCGCGTGGCTTTTTGCGATCGCATCTTTTGCCGTCGGTGCTTTCGCCATCTTACCCTATTTGATTTGGCGAAAACCTAACCCCGAATTTTCTGGGTTTCCCAATCTCTTCATCCGCATTTGGGATAGCAAATTCACAGCTTTAGTCTTAATGTTAGGGGCGATCGTCCTAGTTTTTTATGGTATCACTCAGGGAGATTGGCGTGACTTTATCTATCAATGGCAAAATAGCCGTTTTATTCACGTTATGAGCCTCGATTTCTGTTTATTATCAGTATTATTTCCCGCCTTATTAGGGGATGATATCGCGCGGCGCGGCAACCAGGCTCCGACTTGGTTATGGTTGGTGACACTCATTCCCCTATTCGGACCTTTACTATATCTCTGTGTGCGCTCTCCCCTGTGCGATCGTCTTTGAGTCACCATCCGTAGTTTTCATCAAAGCCTAATTAATTCAGTTAGAAAACTGCAAGAATCCGCAGGCAGTAGTGTAAAATCTCAGTAATCGGTATCAGGGTCAACCCAAGAGTCACGCTCAAATTCACCTCCAAACCTGATACAATCTCCTCATCAAATTGCGGGATCGTCCTATGAACAAAACACTATGGAAAACTAGCGCATCTCTACCGCTGCTATTATTATTTGTACTCATCAATGGTTGTTCAGCAGAACCTCAAGCCATTGGTCGCCCACCCGTCCCCGTCAAGATAGAAAACGTAGATACTACCGATGTTCAATCCAGCAGCGAATATAATGCCAGGGTTGAAGGTATCGAAAACTCTATCATCAGACCCCGAGTTAGTGGATTAGTAAAAGAAGTATATGTGCGCTTAGGTGATCAGGTAACTGTAGGAGATCCGATAATTCAAATTGATGGTTCCCAACAGTTAGCCAACTTTGAAGGTACGATCGCCACAGTACAAGCCAGACAAGCTCAATTAATTGGTGCCGAAGCCCAATTAGAATCCCTCAGAGCCGACTTAACCAGAACCAGAGCCGAACTATCATTTCAATCCCAAGGAGCCAATTTACAGCGTTCCGAACGGGAGTTAGAGGCTCAAATGGAAGAACACGAAAGACTAGAATTTGACCTACAAAATGCCCAAGACAACCTAGAAGGAGCCCGTCGCGAATTAGATAGACGCGAAGCAGTGCGACAACAGCGACAGGCTACCTACGAGCGCTACGAGAGATTATGGCAGGAAGGGGTAGTTTCCAGTGACCTATATGATGAAAAACTGCGGGACAGACAAACCAGCGAGGCTGAGGTAGCCAACCAAGAACAACAAGTTCTCGCCGCCACCGCCAGAGTCCAATCCGCTCGGATGAATTTATCTCGTCAAGGGCGCACCATTGAAGCAGCTAGGGCGAGTGTGGAAAGTTCCCGCCGAGATCTAGAACGCCAAATTGCTACCCTAGAGGCTCAAATAGCCAGCCAGGAGAAAGCTATTGAAGCCCAGCAAGCACAGATAGCCCTCATAGGTAGAGAAATCCAAGGGGCTCGGTCTGGGGCTGTCGCTCAACAAGTACAGTTAGATTATTATAGTGTCGTGGCTCCTATTTCCGGCATTGTTAGTAATGTACCGATTAAAGTGGGAGATTTGGTCGATAGCCAAACTACTGTTACCACTATCCGCCAAAATCAGAACCTAGAGGTTAACATCAATATCCCCATTTCCTTATTACCTCAATTGAGGGTGGGAATACCTGTGCAGCTCATTAGCCAAGAAACTGGGGAAGTCATTGGAAACACCAGCATATCCTATATTGCTCCTGACGCAGGAAGTGGCACTCAGACCATTTTGGCTAAAGCTATTTACCCCAATACTAACAATGAACTCCGCACCGATCAAGTAGTCCGAGCTAGGGTAATTTGGCAACAAGAAGCTGGGGTTACGGTTCCAACTAATGCCGTCACCCGCATTGGTGCCCAGAGTTTTGTGTTTTTGGCACAGCAACAAGCCACCCCCTCTGGGGAAACCATTTTAGTGGCTAGACAAGCTCCTGTGCAACTGGGAAGTATTCAAGGACAGAGTTTTGAGGTGCTTTCTGGCGTGCAAGCAGGCGATCGCGTTATTACCGAAGGTATACTACAATTGCGAGATGGAACCCCGATACTAGATACCACTAGCCAATAATTCAGCCATAATAACCAGAAAATTGCCATAATCGAGTATTATCAACTTTCATGTCAGGGAGAGTTGGCTTGGTTTATGACTGATAACATTGATAATCAGGCTACTTTCCCCCCTCGCTCTAAATTAAGTTCCCTATCTCGATCGCTATCCTTAACCAACACCTAATATATATGATTTTATATGCTGTTATTTGTTAGCAACTTCATCAAACGCCCCGTTCTCACCACAGTTTGCTCAATTCTAATTGTATTGGTAGGCGTTATATCTATTCCGCTGCTACCTATTTCTCAACTACCACAACTGGCTAACACTCAAATTAACGTAACCGCCGTCAATATTGGTGCTGATGCCGAAACCACAGAAACCACTGTGACGAGCATCTTAGAACGGGAAATCAACGGCGTTGATAACATGAGATATATCTCATCAAACACCGCTAATAATGGGGTTGCTAATGTCTCTGTAGCCTTCCCTGTCAACGTTGATCGAGATATAGCCCAGGTTAACGTTAACAATAGAGTATCTCAGGCAGCATCAAGTTTACCTGATGTCGTTCAACAGGTCGGTATCACCGTCGAAGCATCTTCACCCAGTATCCTGTTGGTACTGGGATTTTATTCAGATACTGATCAAAATAACCAGCCGATTTATGACGATGTTTTTATCAGTAACTTCCTAGATTTAAATGTTCTTGATGAAATTACCCGCGCTCCTGGCGTGGGGAGTGTAACCATTTTGGGGGAACGTAGATATGCCATGCGTATTTGGCTAAACCCTCAAAAAATGGCAGCTAGAGGATTAGTTGCTCAAGATGTAGTCGCCGCCTTACGACAGCAAAATATTCAGGTCGGCGCTGGTAAAATTGGTCAGGCTCCCACCCCCCCGGATCAAAGATTTGAGATCCCCTTGCGGGCTCAGGGTCGCCTTCGAGATGTCTCCGAATTTGAGGAATTGGTGGTCGCAGTCGGAAACGATGGCACTCTGATTAGAATTACAGATGTAGGTCGGGTAGAGTTAGGCGCACAGGACTACAACCTCGACGCAACCTATAACAATCAAGCCGCCGTGGGGATGGCTGTTTACCAAAGACCCGGTAGTAATGCCTTGGAAACAGCCGAGGCGGTCAAGTCAAAGATGCAAGAGTTGAGTGCATCTTTCCCCCCAGGGGTTAGATATGCCATTCCCTATGATACAACTCTATTTGTGCAAGCCTCCCTACAGGAAGTGGTGATCACCCTCCTGCAAACTATTACCCTGGTAATTTTGGTAATTTTTGTGTTTTTGCAGGATTGGCGCACAACCCTGATTCCTACTATTGCTATCCCGGTGGCACTCATTGGCTCAATGGCAGGCCTAAAGGCGATGGGGTTTGAACTCAATACCCTAACACTTTTTGGCTGTACATTGGCGGCGGGTTTGGTGGTTGATGATGCGATCGTCATTGTGGAAGCAGTTTCTAGTAAAATTGCTCAGGGCATGAAGCCACGACAAGCAGCCTTAGACGCAATGGAAGAACTCACTGGCGCTACCATATCCACTTCCTTAGTATTGCTGGCCGTATTTATTCCCGTTGCCTTTTTCCCCGGAACTACTGGAATCATCTTTCAGCAGTTCTCCCTAACCATTACTTTTGCGATTATCTGTTCCACATTTAACGCCCTCAGCTTCTCTCCGACTATGGCTGGGGTGCTATTGCGTCCGGCTAAGAAAACTAAGGGACCTTTAGGATGGTTTTTTGAGAAATTTAACCAAGGTTTTGGCTTCATACAAAATCAATATGCCAAGTTGATTCGGTTTCTGGTGCGGATTAATACCCTGGTGATGGGGATTTTTATCGGTGGTTTGGTGCTGACTGTCCTGATGTATGGCTGGGTACCTACTGGATTTGTTCCTCAAGAAGACCAAGGCTTCTTTTTGGTAATTCTACAAGGTCCTGATGGGGTATCTCTTAACTACACCGCTGATGCTGCTGAGGAAATTACCGATCTGATCTTAGAAGAACCAGAAGTTGAATCAGTATTCGCGGCGGCGGGGTTTGGTTTTGATGGTCTTAATCCCTCCCAGGGGGTGATGTTTGTTCAGCTAAAGCCTTGGAGTGAAAGACCTACCCCGGAACAGTCGGTTTATGGGGTTCTCGGTCGCATTAATCGCTCTTTGAGAGGAGTTACAGCAGTACAGGCTTTTGCGGTTAATGCTGCTCCGGTTCCTGGTATGGGTAGCACTGGGGGGGTGGAAATCCAAATTCAAGACCGCAGTGGTAATCTACCCATTTCTGCTTTGGTAGACAATGGTAATCGCTTACTGGCTGAGTTGAACTCTGATAAATATCCGGCTGTGGGTAGGGCTTTTAGCCAGTTTTCTGCTTCTAAGGGTCAGAAAAATATCCAGGTACTACGCGATCGCGCTCTGGCTCTCAATGTCAATATCAGTGATGTTTTTAGCACCCTACAGATTTATTTTGGCTCCCTATATGTCAATGATTTTGTCCTCGGACAACGACAATACCGGGTTGTGGCTCAAGCAGAATCGGAGTTTAGGGCTGATCCTTCTGATATCGGCCGCCTATCAGTGCGATCGCTTGATGGGAACTTAATTACTTTGGAAAACTTGGTTAAGTTTGAAGAAATAGTCGGGCCGGAAATTATCACCCGCTTTAATCTTTATCGATCTATGAGAATTCAGGCTGACCCCGCTCCGGGTTTCAGTTCTGGACAGGTCATTGCAGCTATTGAACAAGCCGCCGCCGAGACCCTTGACCCATCTTTCGGCTATGCTTGGCAAGGAAGCGCTTTAGAGGAAAAAGCTGCTGGCGGTGCGGCGATCGTCATCTTTGGACTCGGATTTGTCATTGCCTTCTTAGTCCTTTCCGCACAGTATGAAAGCTACATTGACCCCCTCATTATTATGTTAGCCGTCCCTCTCGCCGTTTTGGGCGCTTTGGCTGCCATTTGGTTCCGTTCTAATGTCTTGATGGCTGGCGGAATTTGGCCTGTAGTTAACAATGATGTTTATGCTCAGGTCGCTCTCGTCATGTTGATTGGTTTGGCTTCTAAAAACTCCATTCTCATTGTCGAGTTTGCCAACCAACTACGAGACAAGGGACTTAGTATTAATAAAGCAGCAGCATTAGCCGCAGAGCAGCGCTTCCGACCTATTCAAATGACCGCGATCTCCTCCTTGGTCGGATTCTGGCCTCTAGTAATTGCCTCCGGTGCCGGTGCGTCTAGTCGTTGGTCTTTGGGAACTGCTATTTTTGGCGGAATGTTAGTCGGAACTCTATTGAGTCTGTTGATTACTCCTAACCTCTATATCGCTATTAAAAACCTTGAGGCTCGTTTCCTCAAAGCTGAGAAGTCTCAACCTTCTGACGGTTCTGGGTCTAATGGTTCTGGGTCTAATGGTTCTGGGTCTAATGGTTCTGGGTCTAATGGTTCTCAAACCAATGGACATCAACAACCTTCCCAACCAAGTCAACCCTTAGATCATACCCTTACCGAAAATTAGCACCTAGA